>CAZXCO010001053.1:0-3452 GCA_964639095.1 uncultured Solibacteraceae bacterium | reverse complement strand
CCGTAACGCGTTGAAAGATTGGGGTCTCCGTAAATCGCGCGGTACACGCCCCGGCGGATGCGGTCATCGTTCGGCGAGAGCGGCAGCACCTCGATATTGTTGATTACGTTCGTCACGCCTTCGATTCTTTTGACCACCCGGCCGGCATCGTCCTTCAGCACGGGCTGGGTTACCTGACCCTCCAGCGTCACCGTGCTTCCGTTTACCGTGAAGCCGAGATCGTCGAAAACTGTGTAATAAGGCAGCGTCACCAGGTTGTGCCGCACTTCGCGAATCAGCCGCGATTCGCTGGCGGGGCCGGTAACGTAAGGGTCGAGATGTTTGTTTTCCGGTTCCTTTGCGCCCCAACCGGAAGAAACAAGGAGCACACTTGCAAGCACAGCAAACCCAAATCGGTTCATGGGGACCTCCCGCACCACTTAGTGCAAGTTACAAACCAAATCAGGCGCGGGGGTGCCGGCCCCGTGAGCGGAAATATGCGCGATCAGTCGGCGGCGTCGGCGCGCCGGACCCCGCCCTCGCCGCCGGAGATCTGGTGGAGAACTTCCGTAGCCTGTTCCGCGGTGAAGCTCTCGACTTTCGACGAATGGTTCATCGAGCAGAACTTCGGACCGCACATGGAGCAGAATGCCGCATCCTTGAATCCCTCTTCCGGCAGCGTTTCATCGTGCATCGAGCGCGCCGTTTCGGGGTCGAGAGAAAGCTCGAACTGGCGGTTCCAGTCGAAGTTGTAGCGCGCCCGGGAAAGGTCGTCATCCCGGTCCCGTGCGCCCGGGCGGTGCCGGGCCAGGTCAGCCGCGTGCGCCGCGATCTTGTAGGCGATAATGCCCTGCTTGACATCCTCCCGATTCGGAAGCCCGAGGTGCTCTTTCGGAGTCACATAGCACAACATCGACGCCCCATGCCATCCGATCATGGCCGCGCCGATCGCGGAAGTGATGTGGTCGTACCCCGGGGCGATATCGGTGACAAGCGGTCCCAGCGTGTAGAAGGGCGCCTCATGGCACATCTCGCGCTCCTTCACCACCTGGAGTTCGATCTGGTCGAGCGGAATGTGCCCCGGCCCCTCGATCATCACCTGTACGTCGTGTTCCCAGGCGACCTTCGTCAGTTCCCCGAGCGTCTTTAACTCCGCGAACTGGGCCGCGTCGCTCGCGTCAGCGATGCAGCCGGGCCGCAGCCCGTCGCCGAGCGAGAAGCTGACATCGTACTTCTGAAAGATTTTGCAGATGGCCTCAAAATTTTCGTACAGAAGGTTCTGCCGGTGGTTCTTCACCATCCATTCTGCAAGAATTGCACCGCCGCGGCTGACGATTCCGGTGATCCGCTTCGACGCCAGCGGTACGTACTGCACCAGCACGCCCGCGTGGATTGTCATGTAATCCACGCCCTGTTCGGCCTGCTCTTCGATCACGTCAAGCATGACATTGATGTTGAGGTCTTCCACCCGCCGCACTCGCGAGAGCGCTTCATAGATGGGAACAGTCCCGATCGGCACCGGCGAATTCGCAATGATGGCCTTGCGAATCTCGGGGATATCGCCTCCGGTCGACAGATCCATGACGGTGTCCGCACCGTACTTCACCGAATAGCGCAGCTTCTCGAGTTCTTCGTCGATGTTCGATGTGGTCGCGGAATTCCCGATGTTGGCGTTGATCTTGCACTTTGATTCGACCCCGATCGCCATCGGTTCCAGGTTGGTGTGCCGGATATTGGCGGGGATGATCATGCGGCCGCGCGCGACTTCCGCGCGAATCAGCTCCGCGGAGACCTTCTCGACCCGCGCCACGTATTCCATCTCTTCTGTGATCAGGCCCTTGCGGGCGTAATGCATCTGGGTCCGGATGGCGTCGGACGATCGTTTTGCAAGCCAGGGCGTACGCATCTTAAAGCCAGTGTATATCGAGTCCGGTCATGCGTGAGCCCGCCGCAGGAGAAGCCGGGCCGCCAAATTGTGATGCAATAAGGACGTGCATGTTCATGCTGCCGGATCGGGACCGCAGCCGGTTGACGCGCTGAGCCGGCAGCCCGCACCCGCGGGCTCCCCCGCCCCGCGACCCGCCGCGGCGGGACTGCCGGCCGACAGTATCGCGACTCTGCTCGAGGCGCTTGCCAGACCGCAGATTCGGGAGCTGATCGACAGCATCGACGCCCGCCGCTTCCCGGCCGATGCCACAGCCCTCGATAGTCTGATGCAATCCGCCGCCTCCGCCGTGGTCCGGAATGACGTCGCTCCGGCTCTCGAAGCAATCGCGGAGTACATCAAACGGAATCCGGAGAACGCCTCGGCGCTGCTGTCGTCTCCCGCGCTTCAACCCATTCAGACCGAAATCCGGGAGTTGCTGGATCGCATCACTCAGGACGCGAGAACCGAGGCGGAACGCCAGATCGCCGGCGCACACGCGGCAGTGAGCCATGCTCCGAGGCACGCGGCGAATCCGGATGCGTCAACCATCCTGATCGTCGCGGAGCAACTGGTGGAGTCCCGCCAGCTCTCGAATTATTTCCGCGCCGCGGAACTCGCCGGGGCCGTTATGGCGTTTTATCCGGAGTTGGCCGGAGTGGGCAGAAGCGCACAGAATGCGCAGGCCGGCCGCAGAAGGGAAAGAGCGTCCCGGAGCCGGCTCCAGTGGCTGCCGGTGCTGTGGCGGCGCGTGCCCATGCTGGTGCTGCTGCTCGCCTGGCTCGCAACCGGACTGGCGGTGGGCGGAGCCGTTCTGCTCGCTCACCTGGGCGGCTTCGAACTGCTGAGCCCGGTCTCCGTTCAATTCTGCGGGGAAATCTGGGCCGTGGGATTTCTCGCGCTGGTCGTCTTTCAGTTCCTGGCCAGCGTTCGCGGCGCACGATAGCGGCGGCGCGGAAACCGCCCGTCGCGCTCTTTCACACCCATGACTGGCCATCTGGTTTACTTGTAAGAGCATCTGAACCGTAACGTTGGAGGCCTCGAATTGGCGCTTGCTATAGATCACCAGATATCCCCCGTTGAACCGCTTCATGCACCGTTCGACCGCGAAGGGCTTGAAGACATCGGATTCATGACCTGCATGACTCTGGTGCTGCTCGGGAATTACGCGCAGACGGGACATTTCGGCGGTCCGCTGGCCTACACACCTTTCAACGTCGCGTCCCATCTCGCCGGGCCGGAACTGGGCGGCATGCGCTACGACTACCGCCGCCCCAAACATCCCTTCAGCGACAAATTCATGCTGGCGGGCGGTCATAACGTACCCACGGGCTACGCCCTCTGGATGATCATGGGCCAGGCGCTGGAGCGCAAATACAAGGCCACTGGCGACCGGCGGTATTACGTGGATCCGAAGACGGCGATCCTGCCGATTGACGCGCTGGGATTCCGCCGCGGCGCGGGCGCTCTCAAAACGCTGCTGGCCGATCAGGGACTTACGGATCACCCGCTGTTTGCACAGGCAAAACTGCGCGGCATCAAGGCGCTA
>CAZXCO010001052.1:0-3366 GCA_964639095.1 uncultured Solibacteraceae bacterium | reverse complement strand
CTGCCGGCCGGCGGTGGGCGATGCTGCCTTCCGCGGCCGCGTTCGTGGATCCACTGCTCTCGACCGGTTTCCCTCTGACGCTGCTGGGCGTGGCGCGGCTGGGGGAAATGATCACGCAGGACTTGGGTTCGCCGCGGTTCGCCTTGAATCTGGAAAAATACGCCGCGCAGACGAAAAAAGAAGCGCTGGCGGCCTCCGGACTGATCGGCGCGCTCTATGCCGCAATGAACAACTTCCCGCTGTTCATATCCATTTCATTCCTGTACTTTGCAGCGGCCAGCTTTGCGGAGACAGCGCGGCGGCTCGGCAGGCACCAGCTGGCGCCGTCGTTTCTCCTGTGCGATGACCCGGTCTTCGGCCCCGCCTGCGCACAACTATGCGAACGTGCGCGGCATGCAAGACCCGGGCAGGAATGCGAGGAGCTGCGCGCCGATATCCTCAAAGCCATCGAGCCGTTCAATGTAGCCGGACTCGGTGACGCCCGGCGGCGCAACTGGTTTCCGGTCGACGCATCCGACCTGATCCAGGGCGCAGGCAAACTCGGCGGGGCGAACGAGAGCGATATCCGTTTGCTCCTCCAGCGATGCGGCTTCTCGTGAGCAAAAAAACGGGAGCCCGAAGGCTCCCGTCTGGCTGTATGAACTGACCTTTCGGGTCAGAAGCTGAATCGCGCGACGATGGTGCCGTTGCGCGGCTGCGCAAGCTGGTTCGTCTGAGCGAACACCGTGCTGATGTAACCGAAGCCGCCGGACAACAACGCGGGGTTGGACCGGTTGTGTGTAACCGGAAGCGTCGGATTGGTATACGACGGGTTGTTGTAGTACGTGCGGTTCAGGAAGTTCGAGAACTCAACGCGGAGGTTGAGGCTCATCCGTTCCTTGAAGTGCCAGGTGCGTCCCACATTGATGTTTTCGGCCGGATGCCGCTGGAACCGGTAATCGCTGTAGAACGCCGCCGCGCTTCCGAACTGTCCGAGACCCGGGTTGACCCACGCGGCGGGATTCAACACCGCCGTGCTCGAGGGATCGTAGCAGTGGCAGTTCAGATCGGAAACGGTGTACAGCGGTACGCCGGGCACCCGGTCCATGAGCGATCCCTGAAAGTACTGGCTCGAGAGGCTGGTGGTCGCGGCGGGAGCCGGAATCGGAAGCCCGCTCGAATAAGTCAACACCGTTCCGAGCTGCCAGTCCTGAAAGACATAAGAGGCTATCTTGCCCAGCGCTTGCACCTTCGGCAAAGCATAGGTAGCCGCAAGCGTAAACAGGAATGGCTGATCGAGCGCCGAGATGGATTTACTTGCCATCGGAGCGGCCACGGTGTTGTTGACGTAGCTGGTCGGTGTCCCGCCACCGTTGGGTACTGTCGCTCCGCTCCCCGGGACCGAGTTATCCGTCCCGACCTGGAGAGACTTCTGCCAGGTAAAGGTACTGGTCACGTTGAGCCCGTGCGACAGGCGTTTGGTCAACTTCACCTGCAGCGAATCGTACCAGGTCTTGCCCAAAGGATCGCCGGACACCGGGATATTGGCGAACTGCGGGAAAGGCCGCAGCGACTGGGCTACGGTCTGGTTGGGCGAGAAGCTCGGATAGGGCATTCCCAGGTGGAACTGGGCCGCAGTCGCCGGACTCACGGCGGAGAGCGGCGTGGAGAGCAGGCCCGTATTCGGCGCAAAGAGCATGTTGACCGTCGCCGGATCGTTCAGATTGAATCCGTGAGACGTGAGAATCTGCGGAGTGACCGCATTGATATCCAGCAACGAGGGCGCCTGCCACCACACGCCGCGGTTTCCGACGTAAGCGACATCGAGCGCGAGGTTATTCGTGAATTCGTGCTGGATGCCGATGCTCCACTGGTTCTGGCGGGGCGGCCTGCCGGCGTTCGGGTCCAGCGCAACCACGCCCGTCGGCAGCGCCTGATTGCCGTTCGGGTTCCCGGGGACCAACTGTGAGGGGAACTGCGGCACGACAGGGATTCCGGACTGCAGAATCATGGCCGGCTGTCCCTGACCGGGCGAACCGGCCGTCAGCGTGTTGACGATACCGGCCTGGTTGACTCCCGTCGCGTTGGTGCTGGTCGGTCCGTAGATGAGGCCCCATCCGAGGCGGAGCACCGTCTTGTCGTTGATGGAGTAGGCGGCTCCCAGTCGCGGCCCGAGCGCGTAGGGATAGTTATGCGCGAAGCTGCAGTTGCAACCGCCGGGTCCGGAACCTTCAAAAAGGAAAGCTCCGGGCCGATTGTCCGCAAAAGGATTGGGCGCGTTGGGGAAGAAGTTGACCGACCGGCTGTGCTCTTCACGATAATAGGTTCCGTAGTCGTAACGAACGCCATAATCAATGGTGAGCTTCCGGTTAACTTTCCAGGAATCCTGGATATAGAAGCCCATCTGCTTCTTCGAGTTCCGGAAATCGGCGACCTGGGCCACCGTGAATTGATCCACGGCCCCGAGGAGGAAGCTGGCATAGGGAAAGCCCAGCGCTCCGCCTGAGAACGTCGTCCCGACCAGCGGTCCGTAGGCAGTCTCATTGGCGCTGAAAGCATAGTTGCCGTTGGTGCCGGTGAAGGGCTGATTGGGCACGTTCGAGAAATAGATATCCGTTCCGCCCTTAACCGTGTGGCTGCCCTTCACCCATGTCAGGCTGGCGTTGCCTTCGGGCTTTTCCCAGAAGCTGTGGCCCTGTCCGGGAGGTCCAAGGTTACGCGAACCGCCCGCCGAGCCGCAGGTGTTCGCTGGAGAGCAAAGACCGCTGAACACCGGGAAGTTCCGGTTCAACGTGGCGCCTTTCAACCCGAGAGAAGTCGCAGCGTCGTAATCCAGAACCGGCGCGTCGTCGAAGAAGTTGTTCTGCTGATACCCGACGCCGACGTGCAGCAGCAGCGTCGGAGAAAGCGTGTAGTCGTCGTTCAGGCGTTCGACATGGGAGTGGATGAAGGTGCCGCGCGCCTGCGTGATCGGCGTCGGAAAACCCTCGTAATTGCCGTAGATCTGCGAGAACTGGGAGTCCGTATGAGTGAACGACCAGTAAAAGGAGATCTTCTGTTTCGAGCCGATCAACTGGTCGATCTTTACCGATGGAATTGTCGTGTGCCGGATGCTCGGCTGCGTTGTCGAAAAGTTGTTGATGGCGCCGCCGTTTGTGGGCGACGGGATCAGGCTCTGAACCTTCAACGCTACAGGGTCCAAACGGCTGAAGGGAATCGTGTTGTTCGGGAACGGCTGATTCGTGGTGGGATCGAAGATCTCGCCCGCGAATGCAGGGGCGCCGTTGATCGTTGTCAGTTGCCTGTTGCCCGAAGCCGGGATGGCGCCGCTGAAGTCGCCGTTGCGATAGGCTTCCGTGGGGACAGTGTCCGTGAAGCCCACGTGCT
>CAZXCO010001051.1:0-4835 GCA_964639095.1 uncultured Solibacteraceae bacterium | reverse complement strand
CGCTGGTCGGCGATCTCGCCACCGATAACGACGCGTTGCGCCTCGCGCGCAGCGGCGCCCCCGTGAAGCAGATCGTAACCGGGACGACCTGCCATCTCGACGCATCCATGGTCGCGCGAGCGCTCGAAGGCTGGACGCTTGAGGATCTCGATTTCCTGTTCATCGAAAACGTCGGCAATCTTGTATGCCCGGCAAGCTACGATCTCGGCGAACAGGCGCGTCTCGTCCTCCTCTCCGTCACCGAAGGCGAGGATAAGCCGCTGAAATATCCCTCCATCTTCAACTCGGCGGACCTCGCGGTCATCACCAAGACGGACCTCGCGGGCGCCGTTGAATTCGACTACGCCGCGGCGCGCCGGAACATTCACGCCGTCCGTCCCGGTATGGAGATCCGTGCCGTGTCGGCAAAGACGGGCGAGCAGATGGAGGCGCTTGCCGGCCGGATCGCAGCGATTCCGGCGCGGTGACCGGAATCACACCGCATTGCCGCAATTTGAAAAAATCCTTGACGTGACCAGATAGTCACGTTACTATTAGGGCACGTAAGGAGCAATGCACTCATGACACTGGATGATCTGACACTGGATAACACGCAGAGCATTGACGTGAAAGCGGACATCGGCGACGTCTTCCGCAGCGTCCTGCACCGCTTTGGTGAAGGCAGCACAAACCCGCAGGGTGAATCGATGCAGATGATGCTGGAGCAATGGCCGGGCGGCCGCTGGTTCCGGGACCGCGGCAACGGCATCGGCCACCTGTGGGGGCATGTGCAGGTAATCAAGCCGCCTGTGCTTCTGGAACTGAGCGGCCCGATGTTCATGTCTTACCCGGCCCTGAACCATATCGAAGTGAAGCTCGAACAGCGGCCCGGCGGAACCCATGTGGACCTTCGCCACCGCGCCATCGGCTTCATCAATCCCGCTCACCGGGAGGGCGTGACCAGCGGCTGGAGGCACATCCTCGTAAGCGTAGCCAGCGACTGTTCCGCTCGCGCCAGCGCACAGCGGAGCTGAATGCCGGAAGACGACCTCGACGGTGTCTGGAAGGCTTTGTCCGACTCCACGCGCCGCTCGATTCTTGACCTCCTGCGGAAGGGTCCCCGCACCACGACCGGGATTGTGGAGGCATTTCCGCACCTCACGCGCTTCGGCGTGATGAAGCACATCGACGTGCTTCGGGAGTGCGGTCTGATTCATACGCGAGAGGAGCGTCGCCAGCGCATCAACTCTCTGAACGTTGTTCCGATCCGGCAGATATACGAGCGCTGGGTGGGCCGCTTTGAAGAGCTCTGGACGAGCCATTTGCTGCGCATCAAGGAAGATGCCGAAGAGCAGGCTGCCCGGGCGCAGACCGCTCAGGCGCAGACTGCCAGAGTGCAAACGAAGAAGCGGCCCCGCCAGGGCTGAACCGCAACCCACGCACGAACACTGAGGGAGACGTGTGCCAGTGCGCAACAACTCAAACAGAAAGGACAATCCGATGACCGCAACACAGCCTCGCCACAAAGTCGTGTCGAAAGAGGAATGGCTGAAGGCGCGCATGGCGCACCTGGCCGCAGAAAAGGATCTGACGCGCCGGCGCGATGAGTTGAGCCGGCAGCGCCGTGAGCTGCCGTGGGAGAGGGTCGATAAGAATTACGTCTTTGAAGGCCCGAATGGCCCGGAAACGCTGGCCGATCTCTTCGCCGGCCGCAGTCAGTTGATTATTTATCATTTCATGCTCGGACCTGACTGGGAAGAAGGATGCAGGTCCTGCTCGTTTCTGGCGGACCATTTCGACCCCACCGGGATCCATCTGGCGCATCGCGACGTGACATTGGCCGTGGTTTCCCGCGCACCAATGCCGCGGATCCAGGCTTTTCAAAACCGTATGGGGTGGCGCTTCCACTGGGTCTCGGCGTTCGCCAACGATTTCAATCGGGACTACGGGGTCCACTTCACGAAAGAGGAACTTGCCGGCGAAGTGAACTACAACTACCAGAGGACTCACTTCGGTGTCGAAGACGCCCCGGGTCTGAGCGTGTTCTACAAGGACGATGCAGGGGAAATCTTCCACACGTACTCCGCATACGCGCGCGGCCTCGACACTCTGGTGGGGACCTGCCAATTCCTCGATCTGGTCCCCAAAGGGCGTGACGAAGAGGATCTGGCGTTTTCCATGTCGTGGGTGCGGCACCACGATAAATACGACGACGATTACGTGCTCAATCCGGCAGCGACGTATGAGAAACCGCGTGAAGTGCGTGCATGCTGCGAACACGAGGAATCGTGATGACCCGGCAGTGCTGCTCGGGCGAGGCGTCGTCGCGTGCCCTCGCCCGGCGGCTCTCCGGGGCCGCTGCGCCCCTGCTGCCCGGGGCGATGCTCGTGTTGCTGCCGAAGTGTCCGTTGTGCCTCGCAAGCCTGGATGACCTTCGTCACCGGCATCGGCATAACGGCGTCTGCCGCGGCGCGCGTTCGCGGCGGCATCATGCTGGCATGTGTGGTGGCGCTCGCGTTCGCCGCTGCGCAGTGGATTCGTCGAAGGCGCCTCGTGATTACAGGAACTCGACAGGCAGGCCGCCCGCGCTCCGGGCGGCCTCTGTATGATCCTGGACCATAGCAGTTAATTTCTCGTTGACGCAAATCCAACGGTTTTTTTATGATTCTCGTGCCGTTGTCTTTCGTTTTCCGCCCATTGCTCGCTCAGCCCGGGCGGCCCGGGCGAAGGAGGTTCTGTGGGCACGTCGCATCGGCTTTCCAGGATTCTGAGAATGGTGTGCCTGGTCGTGGTTTCCGCGGCCGGCCTGCTCGCCCAGTACACCTGGTCTGCACCCACCCTTCCGTCCACCGCTACGCCGGAGGCCATCAACAACAAAGGCGATATCGCCGGGATTTCAAACGACGGGACGCGAATTCAGGCGTTCATTCGGACCGTCGATGGCGCCCTGACATTTTTCGACATGCCGAATTGCACCTCAGTGCGGCCCCTCGCGGGTTGTCAGGCGAACATTCGAGGCATCAATGACTCGGATGAGGTCGTCGGCAATACGTACAACCCCGTTGGCTCTGTGCTGTACACCAACTTCATGCGCGATCAGAACGGGAATGTATCAAGTTTGCCGCCGCCCCCCGGCGCCACGACTCTCCTGGATATTTTCGGCATCAACGACAAGGGCCAGAGCACTGTCGTCACCGGAGGACCGCAATCATACCAGTATTTTCTGAGGAATGCCGATGGCTCCTACACACCGCTGACAAGCCCTGTCAGCGGCGCAATCCTGAAGAGGATCAATAACGCCGGGCAGATCGCAGGACAGGCCACCGGACCTGACCTCTCGACGACGCTTTTTCTTTGGAACGTCAATTCCGGTGATGTTACGATCCTGAGCAATCCGGATACTTCCGGTCCTTCGCTCACAGGGCCGGTTCTTCTGAACGACAGTGGCGTCGTGGTCGGCGGTTTGTCGGACGGAAACTGGTTTCTGCGCAATGTGGATGGAAGCGTGCACACGATTGTTCCTCCGGCGTCCTCCGGCGCTCCGCCGCCGCTCCTTGACTTCAATTCCGCGGGAACGCTGCTGATCTATTCAAATCAGATCGGAACGCCTCTGGAAAGTCTCGGGGGCACCATCATCAGCCGCACGACAGTATCCGCCAATTCCGATGGCAGGCTCGAGGCGTTCGCTCTCGGCTCCGATTCGGCGCTTTGGCACAAATGGCAGACATCCGCGGGCGGCGGCTGGTCATCCTGGGAGAGCCTGGGCGGCACGCTGATCAGCGATCCGGAGCCCGTTCTGAATGCGGACGGCCGGATCGAAGTTTTTGCGTTGGGTGCGGATCATGCCGTCTGGCACACTGCACAGACATCGCCCGGCAACAACGTCTGGTCCGCATGGGCGAGTCTCGGCGGCTATCTCACCGGCAATCCCGCAGTCAGGGCGAATGCCGATGGACGGCTGGATGTGCTCGCGCGCGGTGGCGACTCAGGACTGTGGGAGGTCCGCCAAACCGTGCCGGGTGGGGCATGGGGCAACTGGGGCCCCCTCGGCGGCGTGCTGGCGAGTAATCCGGCGCTGTGCGCAAACGCCGATGGATCGCTTTCCGCCCTCGCCCTCGGGTCCGATGGCTCGCTCTGGTCCATTTCCGAGACAAGCGCTGGCGCGGGATGGGGAGCCTGGGTTGGCATTGGCGGGAGCTTTGTGGGTGACCCGGTTGCAGTTTCCAACCCGGACGGAAAACTGCAGGTCTTCGCGCGCGGCTCCGACAATGCTCTCTGGACAGCATCGCAGATTGTCCCTGGCCACTGGACTGCGCCGGGTTCACTGGGCGGGGTTCTCACCAGCAGCCCCGTGGCTGCGATAAATTCCGACGGACGGATCGAAGTCTTCGCCGTCGGGACGGACCAGGCATTGTGGCACATAGTGCAGGCCTCTCCTGATGCCAACTGGTCGACGTGGACATGGCTTGGCGGAGCTTTGGACGGACAGCCGGATGTTGTCAGAAACTTCGACGGGCGGATCGCGGTTTTTGACCGAGGTATCGATCAGACAGTCGAGACAGTTACGCAGGCTTCCGCCGGCGTTTGGCCGTTTTGAGTCTCGCAGCCCGCTGCACCACGTCTGCCGCATTGTCCGGGATGCCTGTGGCCCGTTCGGTGTCAGACGGCAACATCGGTACTCACTCTTTCACGCCCGGGACACGACCGGACGTCCTCCTCGCTGATAGACCCACTTGTTGAGTTCGCTCATCTAAATTGGCCCACTTTGATCGTCTGAATTGGCCCACCCTGGACAGACCGGAATGAAACCATTCCGGGGATGGACAGGAGGCAGAAAGTGGAGCTATTCGAAGAGA
>CAZXCO010001050.1:0-3450 GCA_964639095.1 uncultured Solibacteraceae bacterium | reverse complement strand
GTCTCTGGCCAGGTCGATTTCGATGGGATACATGCTCGCCACGTGGTGAATAATCACACCGGCCCGACGGCCGTCTGGCGGCACGACCGTACGCCACTGGGCATCCGAAAGACCCTTTGCATACGCCGCCAGCGCATCGGCGCCCTGTTCAATCCGCTGCGCAAGTAATGCTGCTCGTGTGCTCATCGTGCCTCCTGCAGGGCCGAACGTCAATTTTTTCTAAACCAGCAACGCCACGACGCCGGTGACCACCAGTGCGACAGCCCATATCCGGTCCAGATTGAACCAGGACCGGCGAAGCATCGCCAGGCCGAACTTCTGATAGACGAGCAGCGCCACGGCCGCGGTCACACTGAGGTATCCGAGCGTGTGGATCAGTGTCGCCCAGACGCCTCCCGCCCCCTGGGTCGCGGCGTGGTGATGGGCATGCGGGCCCGCCAGCACCACAGGCAGCACCATCAGTCCGGCGCCGTGCGCGGAGGCCATCAGAAAGGACCAGATAGTGAGATCGCGAAAGCCCACCTGCATGCCACCCCAGCGGAAGTGCCGGCTTCGGATCAGTTTGTACACGCCGAGCCCCACCAGCGCCGCAGCTACAAAGACGCGGACGTAAGCGAGCGGCACGGCGACCTGCGCCAATCCCACCATGACGAGCACGGCGCCGATCGAGAGAGCATGACCCAGAGCGATCGGTGGCAGCGACCACGCGACGGCTCGCGCGCGATGCTCCTGCATGCCGCGAGCTACCGCGAACAACCACCCCATGCCGGGATTGATGCCGTGCCACGCCCCCAGCAAAAACAGCGCGGCCCAGGCTGCCAATGGTTCGTTCATACGTAGCAGTAGGAGTCCGAGGAAGCGTCGCCCCCTTCCAGCCGGACCTGATGGCCGCGAAGTTCACCGCCAAAATCCACGAAAAACTTCGGATCGATCTCGATGCCGCCTTCCGGTTTGGCGTTGAGCTTGACCATCCAGCCCTGAATGCCTTCCGGATAGAACTGGGCGTCCCAGGGAGTGTATAGAGAATTGGTAAAGTAAATCCGCTTGCCGTCGCGGCTGATCTCGACCATCTGCGGGGCGCCGTTCAGCTCTTTGCCGGGCTGCGCGGGATGTCCGGCCTTGCGGGCGATTCCGCCCACATGCACCGATCCGGTTTTTCGCGGATGGAATGGATCGGAAACATCGTATTGCAGGAACTCGCCGGTGCCGAAACAGGAAACGTACAGGAAGCGGTCATCGAGCGAGAGATTGATATCCGTGACCAGCGGTGGAACCGCCTTGAAGCCCTGGAGCAGCGGCGGCAACACAGCCGGATCGGCCGCTTCGGCGGGAATTTCGATTACTTTCCGGATCGCCCATTTGCCGTTGTCTTCGCGATGCCAGAGCCAGATTGACGCCGAAAGATCTTTCAGCGAGACCACCACGCCCAGAAAACCGTAGGGGCGGGTCGGGTCGTGGGCCGGCCGCAGTTCCAGGACCATCTGATGCTCGGAGCCCAGATCGAGTTCCTGCTGGTGACGCCTTTTGACCAGATCCCAGATGTGCAGCTTGTGGCCGTAGCCCCCGCTCAGCAGAATTTCCGGATTGACTCCGTGCTTCACCATATTGGGCGTTCCCCATTCGCTGGTGATGATGGTGTCGAATCCCAGATGCCACCAGAAATCGTAAGCGAGATTCTGAGGACCACGATCCAGCTCCCATTTTCCGAGGACATCGAAGCTTTCCTGATCCATCACAAAGAGGCCTCCGGGGCCGCCGCCGTCAGGAGCCCCCAGCGCGCTGCCAAGAATCCCGTCGGGACCGCAATGAAATGTGTGCGGGGATGCGTATCCGGTGCGGGCCGCCAGCGTCTCGGGTTCGATCACCTTCACGATTTGCGGTTTGCGCGGATCGGGTTTGGTGTCGATGATGTGGATGCGCGAGGAATGGATGCCCGGCACGACCAGATAACGCCGCTCCACGTGCGGATGCGGCGCGTGCGGGCACAGGCAGGCGCTGCACGCGTTCCAGCCAAAATGATGCAACTCGTCGCCGGCATTCGGCATATCCACCTGTCCGACGATATGGCCGAAACCCGTGGATGCGGGGTCGACGTCCACGACGCCCAGGGCGTCATGGCGGCCGTTGCTTTTTCCGTTGACCATAGCGACAAACGCCAGCTTTTCCGGCGGAGCTTCCATGGCCATCCTCGGTGAGGGGTAGAACGAGGGATCGGGACGCCAGATCGACATTTGAAATCTCCTGAGTTAAAGGTTAGAGCGAAACGGTAACCCGCATGAACGTAGCCGGGATCAGGGTTCCGGTATCCCCGCTTTTGTTCTGCGCATTCGCCAGCTCGACGAGTTGGCGGTGAAGCTCCTGCTCCCTTCCGTCTTTCCGGGCCGCTTCGACGGCGTTCATGGTGGGTCCATAGAACCGCTCGAACAGCTCGATGAAATGTGCCGGGCTCTTGTCGGGAGAGGTGAAGTAATACGTATCCCGGACCATGGAAATCTTCTCTTTGGGTACCCCGGCCCGGCCAAACCGCTCGACGATGTGGTTCTCGACGCCCCAGGTCATGGGGCTGACGAAGCCTTCAGGCGGTGGAGGGGTAAATGCGGAGCTGATCTTCAGCAGCTGCGATACGAATGTTGGATCGTCCGGAATCCAGTTCCCCATGACGATGCGTCCGCCGGATCTGGTCACCCGCACCATCTCGCTCGCGACGTCGAACGGACGGGGCGCAAACATCGCGCCGAACACCGACAGAACCAGGTCGAACGAACGATCGGCTACGCCTTCCAGATTGCACGCGTCGCCCTCGTAAAAAGCCAGGTGGCGAAGACCCGCTTCCGCGGCTCGCCGGTTGCCGGCTTCCACCAGGTTCCGGGCAATGTCGATTCCGGTCACTTCAGCGCCCGCCCGGGCGAGCGGAAGGGCCGTGGTTCCGTCTCCACAACCCAGGTCCAGGGCGCGCAGCGGCGGCTTGACTCCGAGCGACTCGACGACTGCCTCTCCACACTGCCGCATAAATGCGGCAATTTCGGTGAAGTCGCCTTTTTCCCACAACGCTTTGTTTGGATTCACAGAAGCTCCTTTGCTTTCTTGCCGCCCACCAGACCGGGCGCTTCAGAGCTACAATTGTGCGATGCCGTTGCGGGTACAGCCATGCCCGGGCGTCGTCATTTCTTGCCCGGACGGCCAGCACCGGCAGATTCCTTTGCGCGGCGGCCAGCGAGCTTTGCAGAAAGTCCAGGGAGCCGAATGGATGCATTCTCCCAGATCCTGAGCGGAATCAGACTGAAGGGCGCCGTGTTCTTCCGCGCCGAATTCTCCGCGCCGTGGGGCCTGACCCAGCCCGGATCGAAAATCATCGCGGACAGGGTCGCTCCCGGTACTGAGCACCTGGTGCTTTACCATTTGTTGATCGACGGCTGCGCTGTCGTCGAGTTAACGGATGGGCACCGCATC
>CAZXCO010001049.1:0-2823 GCA_964639095.1 uncultured Solibacteraceae bacterium | reverse complement strand
GAGCGTACCGTGATTGACCGCCAGGCGATCCTTACTGATCTGTTCGATACGGCGGGCGATGCCATAGCCGTGCAGCGTGCCCATGGCGTCGAGAGTGTTGAGAACCATGAGGGCCAGGGTGCCCTGCCAGACGTCGTTCTTCTCGCCCATCGGGTTCAGCTCCTGTTGGATTCCAAAACAAGACTGACACACTTCCTGTTGGAAAGCAACAGGGAGTTTTCCGGCCGCTCTTGTTCGTACCGGATCGCGTTCGCTGGCCGGTCCGCATCGCCGCGAGAAATCAGGACGAGGGGAACCGCGGGGCCATTGCGGCGGGGTCAGTGGGCGAGACCTGCACGAGCCGGACCAGGCCAGCGGAAGCACGATCGCCGCGGACGAGACCGTTCTTCGCCGCGGCTCACGCGGCGGCCCGGGTCATTTTGCTCCCCGCCCGGATGGCGCCAGCACGCGCCCGATTACCGCCGCCAACCGTTGCCAGTTCGATGTCTCTTCGGCGAGCTGCTTCCGTCCGGCGCGTGTAATCGAGTAATACTTGGCCCGCCGGTTCGCTTCCGACGTTCCCCATTCCGCGGCAATCCAGCCGCGATGCTGCAGCCGGACCAGAGAGGCATAGATCGTGCCCTGATTCAGCAGCACTTCGTCGCCGCTGAGCTGCTCGATACGCCGCGCCAGTCCGTAGCCGTGCTGGGGCCCCATCGAGGCCAGCGTCTGAAGGACCATCAGATCGAGAGTCCCCTGAAGCAGATCGAGCTTCGAACGAGCCATGCGCGCCTCCTGTGGTATCGCCACATCAGTATGGCATGAGCCGATGTGGCGCGTCCACAAGACCAGGCTGCCGTTCTTGTCAATGCGCGCCGGCGCCGCCGAAACAGGCTGAGAACGTCTGGCGCTCCGCGGTTGCCATGCCGTCAAAGGGAAACACGACTGCATCCCCACCGAACAGGTTCCCGACCGTCAGCTTCTCCTTCGGCAGCGGCATGCCGCGAAGAATCACGGCCCCTGTGCCGGAGGTCCCGGTCGCGCCCGGAAACGTCTTTTCGCTGTTATCGAGCGCATAAGAGACCGGCGCATTTCCGTCCGCCGTGACCGTTAATGTCTGCCCCTTTTTCGGAGTTCCCGGCGCCCAGGCCACCAGCATTTCACCCTCGTGCGTATCGGGATTGCATGTCAGCACCAACCGGTACAGATCGGCATCTCCCGCGTTCGCCGCCGAAGGGACCTCCCGCAGGAGGCTGGCCCGCACCAACGCCGGCTCCCGCTTCATTGTCCAGTCGCTGGCCCCGGCGGCCTCCGTCGAGAGCGAGTTCACCAGGGCGTCCTGTGTGGCGCGATCCGGTACAGGTACACCTGAAGCGCCCATAGCGCCGGTTTTCATTTTCCGCGCTACGGTCGCCGCCACATCCGGATTCGTCTGCGCGGCGGCAATACTCTTCAGCGGAACGCCGCTGGTCAGTTTGCTGATCAGCATGGCTGCCACGCCCGGGTCGGCATGCGCGGCATCGAAGTGTTCGAGCGAGAGCCCGCCATTCCGGTGCGCATCGCTGTGGCAAACGGCGCAGTACTTCCCGACCAGCGCATTCTGCTGTGCCGCAGGCATCCGCTCACCGGCCGCCGCGGGCAAAGCCGTAATGATGATCCCCGCCGTGAGCGCGAGGGCTGCCACAAGAGTCTTCCTCATACCATCTCCCTTTTGCATACTATTCCTCTCTAAGAGCGACCGCTGGATCGACCCGCATGGCTCTTCGTGCCGGAATGAGACATCCGAGAATCGCAGCCAGAATCAACGCCGCAGCCGCGACGAAAAAAGTCGCGGGATCGGATGGTGAAACCCCTACCAGCAGGGCCTTCAAAATCCGGTTCAGCGCCAACGAGGCAGCCAGCCCGATCGCCAGCCCTGCTCCCACAGGAAGCATTCCCTGCCGGAATATCAGCGCGAGAGCATCCCGCGCTGTGGCGCCCAGAGCCATCCGGACCCCGACCTCCTTCGTACGCCGGCTGACGGACTGAGCCGCCACCGCATACTGACCGGTCGAGGCCAGCAGCAGCGCGATCGCGGCAAAGACCGCAAACAGAAGCGCAATGCCGCCATAGAAGGGATAAGTCCACGACAGGCGTTCCTTGAGCGGCATGAACCAGGGAATCGGGAGATCGGGATCGACGGACTGCGCCTCGCGCCGTATTGTGGATGCGACTCTGTTTGGAGCGATGCGGGCCCGCACGATCACAAACAGGAAATCCATCGGCTTCTCCCGGTAGGGAAGGTAAATCAGAGCGTTCAGATCCGGCCGCGAAGGGTCGTACTGAACCACGTTCGACACTACGCCAACGACAGTCAGCCACGCCGGCCCGGAACCGGCCTCCGCATTTGCCGGAAACAACCGCAGGCGTTTTCCAAGCGGGCTTTCACCGGGCCAGTGCTGGTTCGCGAACCGCTGATTCACCATGACCACGGGTATTCCGGCGCGTCCATCCGCATCGGTGAATCCCCGCCCCGAAAGTACAGCGGCTCCGAGTGTGCGGAAGTAGGAAGGGGCGACCACGAGCGCCGAAAGCAGCGGGCGGCGTTCCGCATCGGTGGGAGGGGTGCCGGCAATCTCGTATGGGACGCGCCCCGCGCCGTACATCGGGAGGTGATCGGCGATGGTCACGCTTCTGACGCCGGGAATGGCGTCGAGGCGCGCCTGAAGACGGTCGAAAAACGAAATTCGCGAGCCCGCGCCCGGATACCTCGTCGCAGGCAGGCTCAACTGCATCGTAAGAAGGGTGCCTGTTTGAATGCCGAGATCCATGGCCGACACGTTGCGAAAACTGCGGACGATGACG
>CAZXCO010001048.1:0-1947 GCA_964639095.1 uncultured Solibacteraceae bacterium | reverse complement strand
CCCGTGGACCGGCTGCGGCAACTGCCGAAACAGACTCTTCCGGCGACGCTGCAGGCCGCCGTTATGATTCCGGTGTTCGCCTGCGCCGTCTACTTCGCTGTCACAGACAACCTGGCCTCATATCTCTCGATGCCGCTTGCGAATCTGCGGACCGGCATTGCGCAGATGGGCTCCTCCATCGACACGCTTCTCTGGCGGGCCGGCGGCCTGTTTCTCGTATTCGGTCTCGTGGATCTGATCCGGCAGAAGGCGCGGTACCAGAAGGAACTCCGGATGAGCAAGCAGGAAATCCGCGACGAAATGAAGGAAGTGGAAGGCAATCCGTTGATGAAGTCGCGGATTCGCCGCATCCGGCGGGATGCGGCGCGCCGCCGCATGATGAAGGAAGTGGCCACGGCGACCGCGGTCGTGGTGAACCCGACGCATTACGCGGTGGCGCTGAAATACAGTCTCGAGACACCCGGCGCCCCGAGAGTAGTCGCCAAAGGCAAGAACTATCTGGCGCTGCGCATTCGTCAGAAGGCCACTGAAAATCAGGTCCCGCTCATCGAGAATCCGCCCCTGGCGCAGGGGCTCTATAAGTCCGTGGATGTCGGGCAGGAGATTCCGGCGCAATTCTACAAGGCGGTTGCCGAAGTGCTCGCCTACATCTACCGCCTCATGGACGTGCGGCGGCCAGCCGCGGGAAGGAATTAAGTTATGGCGGAAACCAAAGCACTCGCGGGGAACGCATTCTGGCGGCAGCCCTCGCTCGCCACGCTTGCGAGTCTGCGCGAACTGGGCGTGCCTTTTGCGGTTCTCGGGATCGTGATCGCGCTGATCACGCCGATGCCCGGCATCTTTCTCGACGTTTTGATCGTGACCGACATCATGATGTCGCTCATCGTCATGATGGTCGCTCTGCATATCCGGAAACCGGTGGAGTTCAGCGTGTTTCCCACGACGCTTCTGCTGCTCACACTGTTCCGGCTGGCGCTGAATATCTCCTCAACCCGGCTGATTCTCATGAACGGCAACACAGGGACCTCAGCGGCCGGCGAGGTGATTCAGGCGTTCGGCAATTTCGTTGTCGGCGGCAACTACATCATCGGCGCGGTGATCTTTCTGGTCCTGATCGCGATCCAGTATGTCGTCATCAACCACGGCGCGGTGCGCATTTCGGAAGTCACCGCGAGATTCACGCTCGACGCGCTTCCCGGCAAGCAGATGTCGATCGACTCCGATCTCAGCACCGGATTGATCGATGAGACCGAAGCCCGGGCGCGGCGGAAGAATCTGGCAAAGGAAGCCGAATTTTACGGCGCGATGGACGGCGCGTCGCGATTCACGCAGCGCGATGCGGTGGCGAGCATCCTGATCACGGGCATCAACATCATCGCCGGATTCCTCATCGGCGTCCTGCAGCACGGAATGGACCTGAGCCACGCGCTCGAGACGTACACGGTCCTGACCATCGGCGACGGATTGGTGACCGTGATTCCCGCCCTGATGATCTCGATTTCCGGCGGCCTCATCGTGACGCGCGCCAGCTCGGATGAGCGGCTGGCGAAGGACTTCGGGCAACAGCTCTTCGCCAATCCGCAGCCGCTGATGCTCGCGGGCGGAGTGGTGGTGCTGCTGGCGCTGTTCCCCGGATTGCCGACCATTCCATTCCTTGTCATGGGCTCGGGCCTGGGGGTCATCGGCTGGCGGAAACAAAAGAGCCAGACGGCGGCAGAGCAGGCGGCGACCACGGCAAAGCCCGCCGTGGCAAAGGAGAATCTGGAATCGCTGCTGCGCGTCGAGCCGCTTACCGTCGAGATGGGTCTGGGCCTGGTGAAGTTTGCCGGCGGCGGTCCGGAGTCGCCCCTGCTGAAGCGGATCGCCGGCATCCGCAGGCAGCTTGCGAGCGACATCGGCTTTCTGCTCGGCCCGGTGCGGGTGATTGACAACATGGGTCTGAAGGCC
>CAZXCO010001047.1:0-5009 GCA_964639095.1 uncultured Solibacteraceae bacterium | reverse complement strand
GGGCGGATGCCGAAGACGTTCATTACGAAGGCGAACTCGTGGTGGTAATGGGGAGAACGGTCCGGAACGCTTCCCGCGAGGAAGCTGCCGCTGCCGTGTTCGGGGTGACGTGCGGAAATGACGTCAGCGACCGAAACTGGCAGCGCGGCGCCGGCAAGGACGTGCAATACTGGCGCGCCAAGGGCTGCGACACCTTCGCGCCTCTGGGCCCGGTGATCGTAACTGGTCTGGATTATTCCAATCTGCTGTTGACGACCCGCGTGAACGGCGATGTTGCTCAGCAGCAGCGCACCAGCGATCTGATCTTCGATGTTCCGACGGTCATCAGCTTCGTCAGCCGTTACGTGACGTTGGAAAAGGGTGATGTGATCTACACCGGCACGCCCGGAAACACCCGGCGAATGCAACCGGGCGATGTGGTGGAGGTGGAGATCGAGGGCATCGGCACGCTGCGCAATCCGGTTGTCCAAAGGTGAGCGCGAAAGACTGAACTCCCGGGCGGAATATGGGCTGTCCCGGTTTCGATCGGCGGAGCAGTTGCACAGTCTCCAGCAACTGCTATGGACCGGAAAGAAAAGCCCTTTCAGACAGCGATTCTTCTTTACCCGGGTGTAACGGCGCTCGATGCGGTGGGGCCATGGGAAGTGTTGTCTCGCATGCCCGATACGGAAGTGCGGTTTGTCGGCAAAGAAACAGGGCCGGTGACCACAGAAGGCGGAGTGCTTCTGCTGGGCGTGACACATACGGTGGCTGAAACGCCGTCGCCGGATCTGGTGCTCGTACCCGGAGGCACGACCACACCGGGCCAGATGGTGGATGACGGCGTGCTGGACTGGCTCCGCAATGTGCACGAAACAACGGTTTGGACGGCTTCGGTCTGCACCGGCCGTTGATTCTGGGCGCTGCCGGAATTCTGAAGGGATTGCCGGCCACGACGCACTGGTACAAGATGGGCGTCCTCAGGATTCTGGGCGCCCAACCCCGGCCGGACCAGCGCATTGTGCGCTCGGGCAAAGTGGTTACCGCTGCGGGCGTGTCGGCGGGCATCGACCTGGCGCTCTGGCTTGCGGGGGAGATCGCCGGCCGCGAGCGGGCCGAAGCGATTCAGTTGACCATCGAATATGACCCGCACCCGCCCTCCGATGCCGGCCACATGAGCAAAGCGTCCAAAGAAACGCAAAGGATGGCGAAAGAGATGCTGGATCGCAGCATACCTGCCGATCAGCACCGCCTCGTCCCCCAAATTGCCTGGAGACGCTTCATCGATCTGATCCGCACAGGGAAATAGGCCCGCCGGATGTACCTTCCGCCGGCCCCGGCGCATCCAACCGTCATGCCACGCCTGACCGACGTGAAAGAGACCTGCCTCTATGTCGACGATATGCCGCGGGCGAAGGCGTTCTACGAGCAGGTCCTCGGCCTGAAAACGCTGGTGGATGAGCCTCGCTTCTGCGCGTTCGATGTCGCCGGCCGGCACGTTCTGCTGCTTTTTCTGCGCGGCTCATCTGCGAACGGAACGGATCTCCCGGGCGGAACCATTCCCTCACACGACGGGGCGGGAGCCATACATGCCGGCTTTGCGATTGCCACTGAGGACCTTCCGGAATGGGAATCGCATCTCGTTGCTCACGACGTTGAGATTCTCAGCCGTGTCTCCTGGCCCGGAGGAGGCCGAAGCATATACTTCCGCGATCCGGATGGCCACCTTCTGGAACTTCTTACACCGGGCGTGTGGAGCACTTACTGAGGCACGCCTTCGACGATGCTCACCGGCGAGGCCGTCGGGACCACCCGAGTCAGCCGGAAACCTGCTTTGTCCAGAAGCACCCCATATTCGGCTGCTGTCCGCTCCTGCCCTCCCGGCACGAGCAGCATCAGCATATCCAGCATCTTGCCAGGGTGCGGAGTGTTGCCCTCGGGCAGCAACATTTCCACCAGCAGCAGACGTCCGCCGGGAGCGATCGCACGCCTGCAGTTGCCCAGAATGATCAGACACTGCTCCTCGCTCCAGTCATGGATGATGTGCGACAGGATATAGGCATCGGCGCCCGCCGGAACGCCCTCGAAAAAGCTGCCGGCCTCGATGCGGATGCGGTCTTTCAGTCCTCGCTCTTCAATGAGCGCTGGCGCTTCGCGAACCACGTGCGGCATGTCGAACAGAATGCCGCCTGGGCCGGAATGCCGCCGCAGAATCGTGGTCAGCATATTTCCGGTGGACCCGCCCACATCGGCAATGGTTTGGAACGCGGAGAAGTTATAGGCCTCCGCGACCGTTGCCGGCTCCATTCCGTGCACGCCGACCATGGTGTCGTTGAACAGCGCCGCTTGCTCCGGATGGCTTGCGAGCCAGTCGAAGAGCGGCATTCCGAAGGCTTTCCGGAACCCGGTCTCCCCGGTCCGGACGGAATGCAGCAGGTTGTCCATTGACCGCGTTACGAATTCCCCCGCCAGCAGCAGCGCGGCTGCGTGAGTGGGCGTGCCGGATTTCAGCGCCTCGCCCAGTGGCTGCAGCGAGAACGTCCCTGCGGCATCTTCGGTGAAGAACCCGAGGCTCGAAAGCGTCCGAAGCATGCGGTAGAGCGATGGCGCGTGGGTTGCCGTAAGCTTCGCGAGTTCTTCGGCGGTCTTCGGCGCCTCCGCGAGATAGTCGGACAGCTTCAGGGTTGCGGTCAGGTTGATCAGGCGCGATATGGATTGCGCCAACATCATCTCGAGCAACTGCGCTTCTGGCGGCGCGGTCTGTGCTTTCGCGGGTGCAGCGTCGGGCACGGCCTGTTCCTCCTTTCGGAATTCAGTTCAGGTTAGCACCGTTCGAAGGGGCCTTACACTGAGTTTTGCCCCGCTTTTGCGATGTCAGTCTGCCGGTACCGCTCGATCAGACTTTCACCTACTCTCTTCCGCTGACGCTCCAGCATCGGGTAATGACCGGCGCCCGCGTGCTTGTGCCTTTCGGGGCGCGCAAAATGACCGGCGTTGTTCTGCTCGCGCACGACGACGAACCCGGCATTCCGGTCAAGGACGCCCTTCGCCTGATCGATCCCGAACCCGTGCTCGACGATGAACTGATCGCCCTCGGAAAATGGATATCCGGCTATTACTGCGCGCCGCTCGGTGAAGTGCTGCGCTCCATGCTGCCGCTGGCTTCCGACGTCCGGTCCGGCAAAGTTTATTCGCTGACAGATGCGGGCCGCGACGCCTCACGCCAGTTGTCGATCGAGCCCCGGACGAGTGACGCGGCGAGTCAGGTTCTTCAGATGCTGGAGGCGCGGCCGCTTTCCGCGGCGCACATCAAGCGCAAGATTCCGCTGGCCGATCGCACCCTGAAATCACTCGAGCGCAGGGGCTGGATCGCCGCCGAAGAGGTCTCGCGCGACCGGGACCCGCTGCGCGCGCCGGCCGCCCGGCTGCGAATCGAGATCGCCGGACCCGAGCCTGCCGGCAAACTCCCCAAAGCGGAACGCGAACTTCTGGCCTACCTCACGCTCCATCCGGGCTCGCATAACGTCGCGGAGATTGAAATGCTGGTTCGGAATGCCAGCCAGGCGGCGCGTTCGCTCGCGCGCAGGAACGTGGTCCGGCTGACGGCTGAACCAGTTGCGATCCGCAGCGCGCCCATCCGGGCTCCGCACGAACTGAACATTTCCCAGCGCAACGCCTTCGACCTGATTGCCGCGGCGATCGCGACAAAAAGGTTCTGCACTTTTCTGCTTCACGGCGTCACGGGGTCCGGAAAGACCGAGGTCTATCTCAACGCGATCGACGCGACTCTGGCCGGCGGGCGCAGCGCGCTGCTGCTCGTGCCCGAAATCGCGCTGACCCCGGCGGTAGCCGGACAATTCTACGCCCGGTTCGGCGACCGCGTGGCGATTCTGCACAGCGCTTTCACCGACGCGGAGCGCGCCGATCAGTGGCGGCGCATTCGGGCGGGCGGCGCGACCGTGGTGGTCGGGACGCGTTCCGGCGTCTTCGCGCCCGTGCGCAATCTCGGGCTGATCGTGGTCGATGAAGAACACGATTCCAGCTACAAACAGGAAGAGACGCCGCGCTACAACGGGCGCGATGTGGCGATCGTGCGGGCTCAGGCAGCCAATGCGTGCGTCGTGCTGGGATCGGCGACGCCGAGTCTCGAGAGCCGTTTCAATGCTTCCTCAGGCAAGTACACGCTGCTGGAACTGCCCGACCGGATCGCCGAGCGTCCCATGCCGGCCGTGCAGGTGATCGACATGCGCCAGGAATTTCTCGAAACGCGCAAACATGCGATCTTTTCCCGCGCCCTGATCGGAGCCATCCGCGAGCGGCTCGCCAACAACGAGCAGGCGATGATTCTCCTGAACCGCCGCGGATTTTCCACCTTCGTGGCCTGCCGGGCCTGCGGCGAACGCGTGCAGTGCATCAACTGCGCCGTCACCCTGACCTATCACCGGCGCGACCGCCGGCTTCTCTGCCACTACTGCGGCTATGCGGAGAAGGTTCCGGAGGCGTGTCCGAAATGCGCAAGCGAACATGTCCAGTTCCTCGGCTCGGGCTCTGAACGGGTCGAAGACGAATTGCATGCCGAGTTTCCGGAGGCCCGCATCGCCCGGCTCGATCGCGACACGGTTGCGGGCAAACGCCAGTTTGAAGACATTCTGCAGAATTTCCGCGAGCGCAACTTCGACATTCTGGTGGGCACGCAGATGATCGCCAAGGGCCACGACATTCCGAACGTGACGCTTGTCGGTGTGGTCTCGGCGGATGTCGGCATCGGCATGCCCGATTTCCGCGCCGCCGAGCGCACGTTTCAGATCCTCACCCAGGTGGCGGGGCGTGCGGGACGCGGCGATCTACCGGGTGTGGTCTATATGCAAACCATCAACCCGGATCACTATGCCATCCGTTTCGCCGCGCAGCAGGACTACAACGGCTTCTTCGAGAAGGAGTTGCAGTTCCGCCGCTTCATGAAATATCCGCCGTTCGCGGCCATGGCCAATCTGCTCGTCCGTGCGGCGAAGCAGGAGGACGCGCTGCGG
>CAZXCO010001046.1:0-6374 GCA_964639095.1 uncultured Solibacteraceae bacterium | reverse complement strand
GGAGACATGCCGCCCTACACGCAGAAAGTGGTCTCGGATCAGGATCTTCGGGACATTTATGCGTACCTTCAATCGATCCCGCAGTCGCCGCCCGCGAAGAGCATTCCGATCCTGAACCACTGAAAGAAGACAGGACCGCCTCGTCAGTGTTGCCGGTCAGGAGGCCTTAGCGAGCCCGATTTGAATAAAACGGCAGCCACTCGTCGAGCATGCGGTTCAATGGGCCGTAGCACTGCACGCCAATCCATGTGCCGATGGTATTCGTGAACAGGTCAGTTACGCCCGAGGCGCGCGTCGGAAGAAATACCTGAAGGACTTCAATTGTGGAACTGACGGCCAGGCCCAGAATAACCGTCACGACTGCCGCCCTCCTTCCGGGCCAGAACAGGGACAGCAGGGAATAGAAGCAAAACCCGAGGGGGACAAAACCCACAACATTCTTCAGAATGGAGCCCCAGTAATCATCCGCTCTGTTGAACTCCCTCCATGGGTTTTCCAGGAACAACTTCCCGAGTACCGTGTAGCTTTGCGGAATGTGCAAATTCATTTCCGGCGCGCAAATGCCATGGATCACCCTGCCGGTATGTTCGTTGAAACGATACGCGGCGACAAGGGCATCGTCGGGCCATCGAGGCCCGCCGGCTGATTTCCAGGCGTGATAATGCTGCAGGGCCTGCTGCGGAGTCAGTGCGCTGTTGTAGATCGCCAGACCGAACACCTGGCCAGACCAGTTGTTTCCCTGCCCTACCCCATCGCCAAGCACCATACGAGCGGCCAGCGCCTCCGCCGGAAAGCGGACTCCCGCTGCGCGCTTCGCCAGCATGCCGTCGATGTAAATTGCGGTCCCGTCCGCACCTGAACTGACCGTAATGAAGGCCGAACGGCCGCGTCGAAAGACCTGACTCACATACAGGCTTTTCGTTTCCGGGGAGGAACCGCCGCCCTGAAGGAATTCCAGAACAAGGCTGGTCCCCGCCTGCCGCAGGGAAAACGGTGAGAGCTTTTGCGGTGGATAGAAGGCCAGAATCGTACTGAGATCCTTGATGCGCTCAGCCTGAACCCAGATTTCGAGACTGCAGCACGATGGCCGCTGAGGCGGGCTCGCTGCAAGCGGACCGGCGCTGAACGCCGTGGCGAATCTTCCGAATCGGAGGCCATTGCGATTCGGAATCCAGGCAACATTGTTGCGCGGCGCATGAAACGGCCACAGACCGAGACTCAGGGTAATACACAGGACTGCCAGGCAGGCAATCGCCAGGAGCCGTGATTTCATTTATGACTGCAGATATTTTCGCCGGCGCCGGTGTGAAAGGAGTGTGAGTGCCAGAAGACCGAATCCCAGCAGGCTTACGGTCCCGGGTTCCGGCGCTGCGAGATTGTAACCGATCGCTTCGAGGGCGGTGATCTCCACGCCCAGTTGCGGATCCACGCCTGGAGTGGCAAAGGCGTCCTGGACCTGTGGCGGCGCGCCGAGACGGGGGTTACTCTGCCAGTCACCCCAGTCGCCGCCATCATTCTGATTGTCAAATTGCGCGAGAGCCGTCCGCCCGTCGATGGAGAAGTATGAAGACGCGGACGAATTCGTCGTATAGCTTTTTACTCCGTCCGCGGAGTAACGAAAGAGATCCTCCACGGAAGGTTGTGAAACCTGGTAGTTCTGGCCGAGCGATGAGCCCAGGCCAAGGATTTCATCGATCTCATGCTCGATCACCGGCACAAGCATGTATTCCAGGTTCGATCCTGAAGTCCCGGGATTCGTCAGAGACGTATTGATGCTGACCACCCCATCGAACCCGCCCGCGAGCGTACATCCCGCGCACGGAATACCGAGAGCCCGCGCATTGGCAAGGGACATCCTGATGTTCGTCGTGTTTGTGTTCGGGACCGGCGTGAGGGGCGCGCTCGAAACCACACCATCCTGAAGAGCCGTCGAAGCGGCCGGGTTGTTGTTCACGGCGGCGTTCGCAGTATAGGCGGTAAAGAAAGCGGAATAGCTGACGAGATCAATGGCTTTGGTGGAGCTGCTGAGCCCGCTCGACGTGCCGATGAAGTCAATCGACACATTAATCGGATTGGAGAAGAGATTGTCGTAAACTTCGGTCGCAGAATTAATGGCGGCTTCAATAAACGCCGCATTCGGATCGCTGGTAATCGAATCGCCGAAGGCAGGTGTGATGGTGAAAGAGTTGGCGGCAGCCGGCGCGGCTGCCAGCACAAGAATGAAAATAACAGCCAGGAATCTTTGTTCAGTAGCGCCAGGAATATTCGGGAAATGTCTTCTCATCCTGGGTTCCTCCGATTGCTCACCCTTCAGGGGTTTCGCTGGTAATTTAATTCGAGACCTTATAACGAGATAAAGCTCTGACCGCATCGAACTGGCCCTGACGCCGGTCCGATTTCAGTCAGAGCTTTCATATCTCGAACGCCGGGATACTTCCCGCGCCAGTCTTCGCTCAAGCGTTACTGCGCATCTGGCGCCGGCGGAAGAAGAATCCCGCTACAGCCACACCGCTCAGATCGATCAGGAGCGCCGGCCAGGACGACGTCTCGGGCATGCTCATGACATTGCCCGGGCTGGGCACGGAAACAGTGATGAATTCCTGGGGACGAGAGATCTCGTTCCCGACGGTCTGACCGGGGAGCTGCGGAGAAGTGCCGTTGATCGTCGGCGTGTAGATATTGACTGTCGCCGCCGTAAGGCAGTCAGCCGATGTCACTCCGCATCCGCCGAGAAAGTTTTCGACGACCTGACCAGCAGACACACTCGATGTGGCCGCGCTCTCCGCCAAAGCCGCAAGACCCAACGCTCCGGTTACGCCATTGATGTCGATGCCGTTCCCTCCGTAAAGATAGCCCTTCGCGGCAGTCAGATCGGTCGAATCCGAACCGAGCGGGCCGGAGTTACTCAGAACGTCGGGATCGAAGATTCCCCACAGGGCGAAGCTCAACTGGTTCTGCTGAGCGACGCTGCTTGTGTTCAGGGATTCCGCGGCGAGGATTGCCGCCGCGATGTACAGAGTCTGCTGAGAATACGCGTTATTGTCCAGCAGCGTTCCACCCGTATAGTAGACGGAAGTGGCGTCGCTTGAAGGGGACAACACATTCAGGTTGGTCACGAGGGCATTCCAGCTCTCAGGCGGGTCGACTTCGTCGAAGTAATCGTCACAGAAGGCGAGCGCCGAGTTGGCCCCGACCGCCTGGTATGGATCGGTATAGACTCCGGCGAGGTTGTTGTTGGTGGGACCGGGGCCCACGATTCCAAAGCAGGGCACGGTCGGGTCAGTGCAGTTGTTGCCCTGCGCGAACATGCTGGAAGCGAAGCATGATCCCACAACGACAGCGAATGCCATCATCCGTGGTATTACAATTCTCATCGTCCCTTTCCTCCTGACATTCTTTTATTTCCTGTACAACTTGTAATACCAGCGCTCCTGCTGACAGCGGCCATTTTCAGGCCGCCTTCACTGTCGAGCGATGCAGGGATGCGTATCCCTTCGGTCATACCGCTAACTTTCGACCGTCAACTGCCGGCCAACACTTAGCACGTCATTAACCAAATGCAAACAATTGAAAACAGGCACGATCCAAGTGGGATTCTGACAGGTTCCTGAGAATTATCGCAAGTTTTTGGGATTCCGCTTTACCCCCTCCCCTGGCGTCACATAAGTTATGCTTCAGCTCGGGAACGCTACCAGTACACCCGGTACCCAGCGGGGCCAGAGTAGGGGTTTTGGAATAATTATTCAGGATATTCGCTGTTATAATCCGCTTGGTGAATGCTCTTTCCAGGCTGAATCGGGATATATCCAACGGGCAACGCGCCCGGAAAATGCGGACTTGCAAAAGGTGGTCCCTGCCGCTGTTCGGAGCGATTCTACTGGTATCCTGCACCACAAATCCGAGTGTGCGGAAGCAGCAATATGTTAAAAAGGGCAACCAGTATTTTGCGGCCGGTAAGTTGAACGAAGCGGTAATCGAATACCGCAATGCGATTCAGATTGACTCCCGGTTCGCGGAGGCACATTACCAGCTGGGGCGCGCCTATCTCGGTCTGAGAAATGCCGACTCAGCTTTTCGTGAATTCACCTCGGCGGTAGCGCTGGACCCGGCCAACAGCGATGCGAAGCTGCAACTCGCCGCATTGCTCGTGAGTCGTCGGGAGTATACAAAGGCCCAGACGATGGCGCAGGCAGTTGCGCAGGCTGAACCGGACAACAGCCGCGCTCATGCGATATTGGGCGAGAAATACGCGGCCACTCGCGATTTTCCGGGAGCGACCCGCGAGTTTCAGAAAGCTATTGCACTCGACCCGAAGGCCGTCGAAGCCTATATCGCACTCGGAGCCATCTACAGCGCCGGGGGACAGCCTTCCGACGCAGAGCTCATTTACAGGAAGGCCATTCAAGCCAATCCGAAGTCTGCCATCGCCAGAATCGCACTGGGTCAGTTTTATCTTCTGCAGCGGAGGCCCCAGGAGGCTGAGGGCGAGTTGAAAACCGCCTGCGATCTGGATCCGCGGGGCGTGGCTCCCAGACTTCTGCTCGGAAGGCTGTATGTCGACACGAACCGCTGGAGCGATGCCGAACAACTGTACCGAAATCTGAAGGCCCTCGCCCCCTCAAATCCGGAAGCCTATCGGGCACTGGCCGTTTTCTATTCGGAAACAAACCAGAAAGAAAAGGCGTTCGCGGAGTTCAAGTCTCTGGCGCAGGCCAACCCGAAGGATCTGTCGGTCAAGGCATCGCTGATCGAGACGCTGGTCGACCTCAAACGAATTGAGGAGGCCGCAGGAATGGCTGCGGGAGCGCTGTCGGCGAATCCCTCCGATTCTCAGTTGCTTCTGGCGAACGGCCGGGTTTTGCTGGCGCGGCGCAAGTATCAGGAGGCCATCCTTAGTCTCCAGAAAGCCACCGAAGCCGATTCGCGTTCGGCTCGGGGATTTTATCTCCTGGGAGTCGCCCAGAAATCGGCCGGCATGCTGGATTCGGCCAGAGATTCGTTTGCGCGGGCGGCAGCGCTGTCCCCGCAGACCGGCCAGGCGGAAGCCGCGCTGGCAAGTCTGAATCTCAAGGCGCAGGGGCCGGGCAATGCCGATCAACTGGCGGATCAGGCGTTGAAGAAGAGTCCGGGGCTGCCGACTCCGTACATTGCAAAAGCACAGGTGCTGATCGCGCGAGGGGATTCGCAACAAGGCGCCAAACTGCTGGAGGAAGCCCTGAGCCGCGACCCGTTATCCCTGGCCGCATGGACCGCTCTGCTGCGGTTATCGATCACTCAGGGCAAAGCGCAGGAGGTGGTGGCGCGAATCTCGAGTGTGCGAGACAGGAACCCACAGAACGCCGGTCTCTGCTTCCTGGTGGCGCTGGGACAATTCAGTCTGCGGGATTTCGCGAACGCGGAGACCAATGTGCGTCAGGCGATCCGGCTCGACCCGCAGACCCGCGACGCCTATGCGCTCCTGGGGCAGATCGATCTCGCGCGTGGTTCCGCTGAGAAGGCGAAATCCGACTTTCAGAGCGCAATCGCGGCCAATCCGGATGTGGCGGGGAACTATACGACGCTGGGCACTCTTTATGAGAGAGAAAGTAACTGGGAGATGGCGAAGAAACTCTTCCAGAAAGCCCACGACATCGATCCCGCCGCGCCGTTGCCAGCAGCAGAACTGGCTTTCCTGTATCTGGAGCACGGCGGTGACGTCAATGTTGCGCTCTCGCTCGCGCAGGCTGCGAGACAGAAAGCGCCCGACTCCCCGGTCACGGCCGATGCGCTTGGCTGGGCATACTACAAGCTCGGCTCAAACGATCTCGCCCTTAACGAATTCAAGGAGAGCACGAAACAGGCGCCACGGAATGCGATCTACCAGTATCATCTGGGCATGGCGTATTTCACCGCCCGGCGCTTCGATCTCGCCGCAAGATCTCTGCGCGCCGCTCTTAAAGAGGCTCCAAACTTCCCCTACGCCGCGGCCGCCAACTCCGCACTGGATCAAATCGCACGGCAGAAGGGTCAAACGTTTTAGCCGCCTGTGACGCGGACGCGCGCGGCTCTTACAGGAACAGAGTAAACGCGGACTGACGTCAAGTTGTCAGATTACTAACTATTTGCAACGTTATTTCACTCCGCCGCGGCTGATTATGGCATTTTCCCGCGTGAAACGAGACTTTCCCAAGATATAATGGCGGCGATGGTCCTGCCGATTCAGAGGCCGCGCACACGCTCGTGATGCCCGGTTACTCGGCGTGGACGGGAGGAGCTTTCGTGGAGGTCGTTTCTCGCTTCCGCTTGCGCGGAAGGTCGCTTTGTCGCAGCGGTATGGTTATCGCGACGGCAGCCAGTCTGCTTGGCTTTTCGTTCTCCGCCTGGGCGCAGACCGT
>CAZXCO010001045.1:0-7256 GCA_964639095.1 uncultured Solibacteraceae bacterium | reverse complement strand
TTTCAGACCTGTCTGGTTCCCTCTCGCCATCACCGCCCACGCGCTTGCTTACGACCGTCAATTCGCCTGGACGCTCTGGATCACCGGCATCATCTTCGTAGCAGCCCAGGTCTTTCTTGCCTGGACGATCATCCGCGGACGGAAGCGGCGTATCGCTTCCTCCACTCGCGGCGATCGCCGTCTGGAATGGACATGGCTCATTGCCACAGCCGCCCTGTTCGTTACTCTCTCGCTGCTCGGTTCGCGCACCTGGGCCGAGATCCCGCAGCGGTTACGCGGTGAAGAAACGATTGAAGTGGACGCTCACCAGTTCGCGTGGAATTTCCGCTATCCGGGTCCGGACGGACGCTTCGGCCGCACGGCAATCGAATTCATCAACGATGCGGGCGGCAATCCCGCAGGGATCGATCCCAAAGACCCCGACGGAAAGGACGATGTGGTGACCGCCAGTCTCCGCATTCCGGCCCGGCGGAAAGTTCTGCTGCTTCTCCATTCGCGCGACGTGATCCACGACTTTTTCGTGCGGGAACTGCGCACGAAGCAGGACATCGTTCCCGGCATGGAGATTCCTCTCGAACTGCGGGTCGACAAGCCCGGCCGGTATGAAATCGCGTGCGCCGAGTTGTGCGGTCTCGGCCACAGCCAGATGCGCAGCGTGCTGATCGTCATGCCGCCCGAAGAATACGACCAATGGAAAAAACAGCAACAGTAGCGGGGAGTATCCGGTCGCGCATTTTCAGCACCGATCATCGCGCGATTGCGCGCCAGTACTTCTTCCTTTCGCTGGCGGCCGCTCTGTTCGGCGTGGCGCTCTCGCTCGTGATGCGATTCCATCTGATCCATCCCGATGCGCAGTTCTCGGGGGATGTCATGCCGCCGGAGTTCTATCTGTCGCTGCTGACTCTGCACGGCACGCTGATGGTGTTCTTCGTCCTCACTCTTGCCCCGCTCAATGCTTTTGGAAATCTGGTGTTGCCCGAACAACTCGGCGCGAAGGGCATGGCGTTCCCGCGTCTGAATCTGGCGTCGTTCTGGATTACCGCGGCTGCGTTCGTGGTGATCCTCTGGTCGTTCCTGAACGCTGGTGGCGGTCCGCTTTCAGGATGGACGGCCTACCCTCCGCTCAGCGCCGTCGGCCCCATCTCCGGTCCCGGTGAAGGACTCGGCCAGACCCTGTGGTTCATCAGCATCGGCCTCTTCGCGATCGGCTCCCTGATGACAGCCATCAACATAATCGCGACTGTAATCGACGAGCGCGGCCCAGGCATGACGCTGATGCGCATGCCCCTCACCTGCTGGAACTGGTTTGTCACGGCCATTCTGAGCCTGCTTGGCTTCTCGGTGCTGTTTGCCGCGCTGCTGTTGATTCTGCTCGATCGCCTCGGCGGCACAAGCTTCTTCATTCCGGCGGGGCTTCTCGTCAATGACGAAGCGATTTCGCACAACGGTGGCTCCCCCCTGCTGTGGCAGCATCTCTTCTGGTTCTTCGGGCACCCGGAAGTCTACATCGCCATTCTGCCGGGCATGGGCATCGTTTCCCATCTGATTGCGAACTTTTCCCGCAAGCCGCTTTTCGGTTACCGCGCGATGGTTTACGCGTCGATCTCGATTTCCTTTCTGGGGCTGCTCGTCTGGGGCCATCACATGTTCATCAGCGGCTTGAATCCCTACTCGGCCGTTGCTTTCTCGCTGCTCACCATGGTGATCGGCGCGCCTTCGGCCGTGAAGACTTTCAACTGGATCGCCACCGCGTGGAACGGATCCCTGCGGCTGACGACCGCAATGCTGTTCTCGCTCGGTTTCGTCTCGGTATTTGTCACAGGCGGTCTTTCCGGTCTGTTTCTGGGACAGCCGCAGATCGACGCGTACTTTCACGACACCTATTTTGTGGTGGCGCACTTCCACCTCATTATGGGGGTGGCCGCGCTGTTCGGCATCTTCGCCGCGACGTTCTACTGGTTCCCGCTGATGTTCGGACGCATGATGGACGAGAGACTGGGGAAGCTTCACTTCTATCTGACCTTCATTGGCGCTTACGCCACGTTTCTCCCCATGCACTTTGCCGGATTTCTCGGCAACCCGCGCCGGTACGCCGATTTCACGACGTTCGATTTTCTGGCCCAGGTGATGCCGCTGCAGCGCTGGATCACATACTCCGCGTATTTCCTTGCTTCGGTGCAGCTGATCTTCCTGTGGAATCTCTTCCGCAGTATGTTCAGGGGCGCGCCGGCTCCGGAGAATCCCTGGCAGTCGACCAGCCTGGAATGGAGCGGGCACGGCGGGCCAGTGGTTCGCGGCCCTTACGAGTACAGCCAGCCGGGAGCCGCGCGCGATTACCAGATGCAGAACGAGTGATCGCCGCGCGGCGGTCTACTTTGGTTAGCGGCCTCCTGCGAACCTTTGTGGACTGACGCGGAGCCGCCGCGATTCGTATTCTGAGCTTGATCGAATGCGCGGGAGCCAGCGCCGCCTGTGACCAGCTTATTGAAACGCGACGATTCGTCCCGGACTGCAACAGCGGTCATGGAGAATGCCGCCGCGCCCGTTTCGGCGAACGAAGGAGGATGGAGGACGCTGTGCACGCTTGTCGTTTTTATCGCCGCGATCCTCGGCTTGGGATTTGTCTGGCTGATGCCGCCATTTCAATTCAACGACGAGCACGCCCATTTCGCGCGTAGTTATCAGATTTCGCGCGGCGAATTCGCCGGCCATCCCGATCCGCAACTACCCGCTGGGGTTCTCGAAACGCTGCTGCGATATCCAGAGGGCTTTCCGCGCAACTCCGCTCCGCGAACGTCCTTTGCGGATCTGACCGAAGGCGGCTCCGGCGACTCCACGCCCTTGCGCCCTGCGACCAATATCCGGAGCCTCCGCTTCTTCAGCCACGGGATACTTGCTTATCAGCTTTACTGGAGCGTCTGCTACATGCCCGCGAGCGCCGGCATCCGGGTCGTCCGTTTTTTAAACCTTTCTCCCGTCTCGATGCTCTATGCGGCGCGTTCGGCAAACTTGCTTGTCTTCCTCGCCGCATTGGCGACCGCGTTGCTCCTCGCTCCCGGCTACCGGGCCCTCATAACGGCGGTCGCCCTGATGCCGATGACGCTGCAACAGGCCGTAGCGGTATCGGCGGACCAGGTGACGATTGCGTTCTCGCTGACCGGCCTCGCGCTGATCCTCCGCACCAGAGAACATTCGGTCAGCCGCCGCTATCTCGCGGCGATTTTTGCGGTAATGCCCTGGTGGGTGCTGTGCAAGAACAGCCTGTGGGCGCTGCCGCTTCTATTGCTAATTCCCGGCTCGCAATTCGCAAGCCGCCGTCGGCGTTACATGTTTTTGGCGGGTGCAGTGCTCGCAACAATGGCCGCGGTCGTCTTGTGGCAGGGGTTGACATCCAAAGCCTTGGCGCAATTCACCGCGGCGGATCTGTTGCCAGGGGTCGACTTTCGCGCCAACGCCCGCCTGCTGGCCGCCCACCCCGTGGCGATTCTGAAGGAGCTTTTGTTGTCCCCCGGACGCGGCGTCTCGATTCCGAATTTGATTCACCAGTTCATCGGAACTTTCGGCTGGGAATTTCACCAGGTGCCGTTTTCGTTCGCCTACCTGGAGATGCTCGTCGCTGTTGCCTGCATCGAGGCGGGTTCCCGGCCGTTCAGAGCGACCGAGCGCGCGATTCTCGTGCTGGTATTTGTTGCGGCGCTGATCCAGACATTTGCCATGTTGTTTGTTATCGATGGAACCTGGCGGCACGGCCACTACGGCTTTATGTCCGCCGGCGTACAGGGCCGGTATCTGATCCCCTTCTGTCTCGCGGGACTTCTCGCCCTCAGGCAAACCGCCATTACTGTGCCATCCAGAGTTCTTGTGCCTGTGATCCTCTGCCTGTCCACTCCATACGCCTTGTTCGCATTGCTCTCCGTCGATCGATTTTTTTACCGCTGATCCGTCCTCGCGCCTCGATGCCGCGCTCCGCACCTGCCGATTGGAGATACTGGAGCTATGGCACGGACCCTCACCCAGTCGAATCACGGTGGTCCGCCGCCAACCCTGCCGGATTTGCCTCCGGGCGATGGCGGCGGGGAAGATCGTGACCGCCGGCTGCCCGGCAGTTCGCGCCAGACGTCGATCACCGGCATCGTCGTTCTGATGTGCGCGAGCACCATGACCTTCGGGGCGTTTGTCAGCGCGATGGTGGTGCGGCGCGGGCTCAACAATGACTGGGGACAGATTGGCCTTCCGCACATTCTCTGGTGGAATACGGGCGCTCTGCTCCTCAGCAGTGTGGCGATCGACACAGGGCGCCGCCTCCTGCGGCGCGGCCGCCGCGTCGGGTTCAACTGGTTCTGGTCCGCAGGGACGCTGCTGGGCTGTCTGTTTCTCGCGGGGCAGGTGATCGCGTGGCGGCAGCTTGCCGAGCGCGGCTTCTACCTGCACGGCCACCCGAGCAGCGCTTTCTTTTATCTCCTGACATGGGCCCATGCCGCACACGTGGTGGGCGCTCTGGCGGCTGTTTCGTATGTGGAATTTCGCGCGCTCCGGTTTGAACTCGGGCCGGGCCGCCGTACCATGGTCGATGTGAGCGCCATTTTCTGGCACTTTCTAGACGTGCTGTGGCTGTTCATCATGGGACTCTTCGTATTTTGGGCATAAAACCTTATATCTCCGTTTATTACGCAACACGCACCCGCCGCACGACACTCTGGGTCATCGCCGCACATACCGCATTTTTCGCCGCACTGCTCGCCGTGATGTTCTATATGCGATGGGCTTCCGAGGAGTGGCCGTCGCCCTTCGAGTTCGCGTCGCTGTTGATGGCGACAGCGCTGACGATGTTCGCGGTCTCCGGCAGCGCGACGCTCGAGATGGCGGTACGCGCGGCGGAACTCAGGGATCAGGAGCCCGCAGTACGCTGGATCGCTGTAGGGATCGCGAGCTGGCTCACGTTTCTCTTTCTGGAAGTCGTCGAGTGGGTACGGCTCATCTTCCTGGTCAAGCTGGGCCCGGACACCGCATTCGGCGGCACGTATTTTGCTCTCATGGGCGCTCACTGGCTGGCGGTCTGTGTCTGTGTTTCCTGGATGACCGTGGCGGCCAGCAACACACGGAAACGCGACATCGTGGCGGTCGCCATGTATTCGCATTTTCTGAATTTCATGTGGCTCGTGCTGCTCGTGACTCTCTATCTCACGAACGCAACACTGGGAGGACTATGATCTGGCAGTCCATCGTTGCCCAATGCGTGATGTGTTACCGGACGGCCGCAGCCCAGCAGATGGAGCGCTCACGCGTGCTGAACTCCGGCATCATCATCCTGCTGATTCCGCCGGTGCTCGTCCTTGCGGGAATATTGTTGCTGGCTTACCGGAGGAGAGTTCCGCGGGAAGACCGGCCGTTCGCTTCGCACGCGCACGGGCTGGATGGCGGCGCCCGGCGCGTCTGAGCGAAGCGAGCCTGGATATGATTGCTGTTGATCCGCATGACACCCACGAACTCGCCCGACATTCAGTCCACGCTAAATGAGCAGCGCGTATTCAATCCGCCGCCGGAGTTCAGCTCGAAGGCGCATATCACGAGCATGGCCGAGTACGAGCGGCTGTATGAAGAAGCCGACCGCGATCCCGAAGCCTTCTGGGGCCGCATTGCGAGCGAACTGGAATGGTTCGAGCCCTGGACAAAAGTCCTCGACTGGAATGCTCCCTGGGCGAAGTGGTTTACCGGCGGGAAGCTGAACCTCTCGTATAACTGTCTCGACCGCCACGCAAGCACCTGGCGCGGGAACAAAGCCGCCATCATCTGGGAAGGCGAACCGGGCGAGATTCGCACGCTGACCTACCGGCAGCTTCTTTCCGAGGTGTCGCGGTGCGCTCAGGTGCTGAAATCGTTCGGGATCCGGAAGGGCGACCGCGTCGCCATCTACATGGGAATGTCGCCGGAACTCGCCATTGCCATGCTGGCCTGCGCGCGGATCGGCGCGCCGCACACGGTGATCTTCGGCGGATTCTCGTCCCAGTCGCTCGTCGATCGCATCAACGATGCGCAGTGCGTCGCGGTCATTACGCAGGACGGCGCTTATCGCCGCGGCTCCGAAATCAAGCTGAAGGCGACGGTCGACGAGGCGCTCAAGCGCTGCCCGTCCGTCAGCCACGTTCTGGTCTACCAGCGCACCGGCACGCCGCAGCAGATGGTTCCGGGGCGCGATCACTGGTGGCATGAGCGGATGGCGATCGCTTCCGACGAATGCCCGGCCGAGCCGCTCGATTCCGAGCATCCGCTCTATCTGCTCTACACCTCCGGCACCACAGGCAAACCGAAAGGCATCCTGCATACGACGGGCGGTTACGCGGTTTCGACGTACATCACCACGAAATGGGTCTTCGATCTGAAGGATGAAGATATCTTCTGGTGCACGGCTGACATCGGTTGGGTCACCGGCCATAGTTACGTGGTCTATGGTCCGCTGCAGAACGGCGCCACGGTCCTGATGTACGAAGGCGGCCCCACGCATCCACAGCCCGACCGTTTCTGGGAGATGATCGACCGCCACAAGATCACAATCCTCTATACCGCTCCCACCGCGATTCGCGCATTCATGCGCCTGGGCGAGCAGTGGCCCGCGAAGCATTCCATGAAGAGCCTGCGGCTGCTCGGCAGCGTTGGCGAGCCGATCAATCCCGAGGCCTGGATGTGGTACCGCAGCGTGATCGGGCGCGACCGGTGCCCGATCGTGGATACCTGGTGGCAGACCGAGACGGGCGCAATCATGGTGAGCCCGCTGCCCGGCGCGACGCCGACAAAGCCGGGCTCCTGCACGCGCCCTTTGCCAGGCATCAAGCTCGAGGTCGTGACGCGCGCAGGCGACCCTGTTCCCGCGGGTTCGGGCGGATATCTGGTGGTCCGGAAGCCGTGGCCCTCCATGCTGCGCACGATTTACGGCGATCCCGCGCGCTATGAGGAACAATACTGGTCCCAGATTCCAGGCTCCTACTTCACCGGCGACGGCGCCCGGCAGGATCAGGATGGCTATATCTGGGTCATGGGGCGCGTCGACGACGTCATCAACGTGTCGGGCCACCGGCTCAGCACCATGGAGATCGAATCGGCGCTGGTGGCGCACCCCCGCGTCGCGGAAGCCGCCGTGGTCTCGCGCCCGGATGAAATCAAGGGTTCGGGGATTGTGGCGTTCGTGACCCTGCAGGTCGGCGACTCAGCCACGGACGCCCTGAAAGACGAACTGCGGGCGTGGGTGGCGAAAGAGATCG
>CAZXCO010001044.1:0-3990 GCA_964639095.1 uncultured Solibacteraceae bacterium | reverse complement strand
TTGAGTTCGCCGGAGATAACTCAATGAAGCTTGCTCTCGCCGTGGTCCTGTGTTCACAGTTTGCTTTGGCACAGAGGACACCCCCTGCCTCTGTTCCGTGTGATCCGCCTCCGCGTCCGGCCGGACAGGCGGCCCCCGCTGGACCGAGACGCGCTCCCGCTGCGGCCGAACCAGCAACACCAGAAGACGTGGCAGAGATGGCCAAACTCCCGGCTTTGCCTCCTTACCACTCGGGAGCCAGGGATGGCGATTACTCGATCGGGCCGGATTATGCGCCAGCGCCAGAGCAAACCAAACGAGCCGGTGTTCCGGAGGGCAAAGTTGTCGAGTTTGTGATGAATTCGGCCGAGAGCAAATTCTATCCAGGCACGAACGGACCCTTTGATCGCCGCGTCTGCGTTTATGTCCCTGCCCAGTATGTTCCCGGCACGGCGGCGCCGTTTATCGTATCGGCGGATGCCTATGGAATGCACTACAGCTTGCCCACCATTCTGGACAACATGATTGCCGACCACCGGCTGCCGGTAATGGTCGCCGTGATGATCGCAAATGGCGGCTCCGAACGCAGCATGGAATACGACACCGTTTCGGTGAAGTACGCCGACTTCGTGGAATCCGAGGTCCTGCCCCGCGTGGAAAAAGAAGCCCACGTGAAGCTGACGAAGGATCCGGAAGGGCGCATGACCTTCGGCGGTAGTTCGGGTGGGGCCGTGTCCATGACGATGGCCTGGTTCAAGCCGGAGCTTTACCACCGCGTACTGACGTACTCAGGAACCTATACCGATCTGCAACACGGGCCCGACGCCCCGCACGGCGCGTGGGAATATCTCGAGCACTTCATTCCCGATAATCCAGCGAAACCGTTGCGCATCTGGATGGAGGTCGCCCAGAACGACATTGGCGCCCACACACCCTCATCGAATCACCGTAACTGGGTCATTGCCAATGAGCGCATGGCTGCGGTGCTGAAAGCGAAGGGTTACCACTACCAGTTCGTTTATGCGAAAGGCGCTGGCCACGTTGACACGAGGGTCATCAACCAGACCTTGCCACAGGCACTCGAATTCCTGTGGAAGGGTTATCCCATTAAAAAGTAGGTACCTGCAGGTTGCGGCGATTAACTCCGGAGCATTCGAACCGCTCGCGAGAGCAGTGGTCTTTTTTGACTCCCACCCGAACAATCATTGGCCTTCGACCGCCATTTTCCGCCCATCGGGAATATGAATCCGCTGCACATAAGTTGCAGGCACGCCGTTCTTTGCAGGATGTCCCCTTAAGGCCACATCGTCTCCCGGTTGCAGTGTGGCGGCGCTCCATCCTTTGCGCGTCAACTGGGACCGGCTGGCGAACTCGCCTTGCCATTTGCGTCCCGGGTTATTCAACGACTGCGAATTTCCGCCATTCTCATCACTGCTGGCAGTTTTTCTCGCAGTTCAACAGCGATCTCCGCTGTTCACTCCGCTGTTCACTTGTTAGCCCCGGAGTTGTCTGTCCCTTTACTGCCGGGACACCTGCGACGCCGTCGACCCGATATCCCGTCTGAACCTTCTGCGCGCATGACGTCCAACGGCGTGGAGGTCTTGGGATCCACGTTGGCGATCGGGCAGGTGAACCCGCGCAAAGTGCATTCGGAAGTCGTGTGCCTGATACCGCGCGCCTCCATCGCTTTCGCGATCAGCTTGAGGGCATAGTCATTGACGAGGACTGCGTCATTCGGAATAAATGTTCTCACGCCGATCGCATAGTCGACAGGCATCAGCGGCTCAATGCTTGAACCAGGCTGTCCGTTGTTTTTCTACCCGGGCCGTGCGCGCTCAGGTCGGCGCCTTTGTCGATGAGGTACTGAATAATGAAAGGATCCCCCAGATTCGCCGCAGCCATGAGAGGCGTAATGCCGCAGTTATCCGCCACATTCAAATGAACCGATCATGGCCTTGCGGTCCACCCTGGAACATGAAAACGGGAACGAGGATAATGCGGGTGAAGCTGGGGCAGGTGGATGCGGGCACGGAATTTCCCGCCCACGCGACGTCAACCGGCAAAGTTCCTCTCGCAAATCTTGACCAGGCACGCGGAGCTTGGGGGCTCCGATTTTGAACGTGCGGGGAAACGTACAAGGGGCCCTGGCCCAGCCGGCGACGTCAGACACCCTTTCCTGGAGAATCCCTTATCGGAAATAGTGGCAGTGCTCAAGGAAGCCGCACAGGAGATTTCCCGAATGGACCGTTTTAATTATTGAAACAGCCGCACTCACGTCCGCCGGAGCCAGTGAGTCCGGCACGCCTGCGACGCCGCCTGAATCGATTGGTTTTGGGGCCGTGGCACGACGTGCTCCGGGTGGCCCTTCGCCTCGCTGTTCTTGCAGATCCGCAGCTCGCAAGAGACAGTCAGCTTCGCCCTCAATGGCAAATGTGATCGCTTTCCGGTCTCGCCGCGGTGCAGCTTCACGATTCCGAGAAGGCCTTCGCGATTGTCAAGCAGGTCCGCGGCTGGCCACTGAATGATTTGCTCCGTGGAGGGGGTCCGGCGGAATCGGCTGGGGTCGGTTCTCCTGCCGCTGAACGTCAAATCAACAGATTGTGGATGCAAATTGGTAAATGCGAAAGGCGCTCGGGTCCGGCGACAGATTCTGCAGAGACTTCTCGCACTTGCCAACTCGCGCCACCCTGGCTATAGGCCTTCGGCCCGAGTGGTAAATGCTCGTAGCTTAGTAAGCGGCAGATGGCGCCATGCCCCCGCTTGCAGCCTGTTCAATGAGAGCCGCAACAGCCTTGGGTTTGGAGAAGTAGATGGCGTGGCTGCCTTTGGCCTCAACTACCGTGGAGCCCGCCCGTTTGGCCATTGCGCGCTGGGCGTCGGGCGGGATCCTCTTGTCCCCGGTAGCGACCAGGTACCAGCTAGGCTTGGTTCTCCACGCCGGTTCACTGATTACGCCGCTGAAGCACGCTACACCCCATGGCACTTGAGAGTCGGCCCAGAACGCGGCTTTCTCCGGGTCCACGTCAGCCGCGTAAGAGGCGGCAAACCTGGCTTTGTCAAGCAATAAAAAGCCGTCTTGCGGTGGCAGCATCGGTGATAGGGGCGCGTCCGGCGGCGGGTCTTTAATTAGCGATGCCACGGATTCTCCCTTGTCCGGTGCGAACGCGGCGATGTAAACCAGAGCAGTGACCTTCGGATCATTTCCAGCTTCAGTGATCACCGCTCCTCCATAGGAGTGGCCGACGAGAGTAGCAGGACCTTTCTGCGTTGCAAGGACACGCCTGGTAACTGCTACGTCGTCCTCCAGTGATATCGTGGGATTCTGCACGACGCTGACGTTGTAGCCATCCCGCTTTAGGATCTTGTAAACCTCTTCCCAGTGATCACCGTCTACAAAGGCGCCGTGGACTAAAACGATGTTGTTCATGGCTCGCAGCCTTCCTTTCTTGCAGTCGCGTCAAAGACGATAAGTTAGGTGGAACCGTTGGGGTCCCGCCCCGACTTTGCTGGAATTTGCATCGCAGGCTGAACTTCAGGCGGGGCGAACGTCTCCAGTCTTGTAAATGAACCCACGTTGCTGCTGGTAGAGTCATTCACTGGAAAACGCCGGTTTACGTTATTCAAGACGTTGAAGTTCTACCAGGCCAACGATAGCGAATGCCGTTCAGGTTGCAGTTTATGACGCGCGGAAGTTGTTCTTCTGGCTCATGTTCCTGTGCTTGCTGCATCGTTGGCCCCTTGGTGTGAATAGGAGCACGCTGCCTTCCAATCGCGAGCAGTCCCCTTAGCTGCAGATTTCCTTGGAATCAGCGCGACCGGAGCTAATAAGGAAGTTTTTGAGACGAAAGGGTAGTCAGCTGGTCGACAACTCGGCGCGTGTCAAGCACTTTGAGACACCCGGCATGAGAGTTTACTGACTTCCTTCCTTTGTCGTTTCACTGGTTGGAACCGGCTTGTTGATCCAAACCTCTGAGGGTAACGGCAGCGGTCTGGGCGGCCGCCGTACGAAGC
>CAZXCO010001043.1:0-1546 GCA_964639095.1 uncultured Solibacteraceae bacterium | reverse complement strand
GATCTTTTCTTCACCAACGGAGCCGATATCCAGACTCTCCGGAAGACGTCGGCGAAGTACTCGAACCGGCTGTTCGAGAACGATGGGAAAGGCAACTTCAAGGACGTCACTGAGCGCGCGGGCCTGGCCGGGACGGGCTACGACACGGGTGTAGCCATCGGCGACTACGACAACGATGGTTTTGAGGACATCTTCGTCGGCGGCGTCCACCGCAATCACCTCTACCACAACAACGGGAACGGCACGTTCACCGATGTCACCGAAAAGTCGGGCATCGGCAAGCCGGACAAAGAATTTGGCCCGCTCTGGTCGGTGGGCGGCGCATGGCTGGACGTGAACAACGATGGGTTGCTCGACTTATTCGTAGTGAATTACCTCGCCTGGGATGCCGGCGCCGAGCCCGCGTGCCAGGTCGCTCCGGGCCGGCTGGATTACTGCCATCCCAAGTTCTACAAGGCCACCCCCAACCAACTCTTTCTGAACAACGGAGACGGCACGTTCCGCGACATTTCAGCCGAATCCGGCATTCGCGCCCACCCCGGCAAAGGGATGGGCGTGGGGATCGCCGATTTCGACCTGGACGGCTGGATGGATATCTTCGTCGCCAACGACAAGCTTTACAACTCGTTCTTTCACAACAAAGGCAACGGCAAGTTCGAAGAGATCGCCTTCGATGCCGGTGTAGCGCTCACCGAGGAGGGACACTTCATTTCCGGCATGGGAGTGGATGCACGCGATCTCGACAACGACGGTCTTCCGGACCTTGCGTTCGTCGCGCTCGATTATGAGACTTTCCCCATCTTTCGCAATCTCGGCAAGAACCGATTCGCAGATATCACGGCCTCGAGCGGTATGGCCCGCGTGAGCGCCCCGATGGCAGGATACTCTCCCACCATTGCGGATTTCGACAATGACGGCTCCAGGGATCTGTTTGTTTCGCGCGGCCACGTGCAGGCGCTCGCCGAATCGACGGGCGCCCCGATCGAGCAGCCGAATACGGTTTTCCGCAATATCGGCCGCGGAAAATTCGGCGCCCTCACTGCCGAGGCCGGACTGACGGCTCAACCACCGGCCCGGCACCGCGGCTCTGTTGTCGGTGACCTCAATGGCGATGGCAGGATCGATGTCGTGGTAACGGCACTGAGCGCTCCCGCCGAGATCTGGATCAACGACAGCCCGGGCGAATACCACTGGCTGGAGTTTCGGCTGCAGGGGACCAGAAGCAACCGCGACGCGATCGGCGCCCGTATCAAAGTCGTCGCCGGGGGCGTGTCCCGGTATGACCACGTCGCATTCGCAGCCGGCTATGCTTCTTCCAGTGCCGGTCCGGTCCATTTCGGGTTGGGTGTAGCGAAGCGGGCCGAGTCGGTCGAGATCCGCTGGCCTTCCGGAATGGTCCAGAACCTGAAGGACGTCGCGGCCGACCGGGTTGTTCGCGTAAGAGAGCCGGCGCAATAACGGAAAAGGCCCCCGGTTCCGCCGGATATGGAATGGGTCGAGAATTCAGCAGCTCACGCTCCTTCCGGGCTTCCACACGGTTTGAATC
>CAZXCO010001042.1:0-2743 GCA_964639095.1 uncultured Solibacteraceae bacterium | reverse complement strand
TCGCCTCTTGCTCCGACTGCGCCTGCCCATGGACAGTTGACCTGCGAGCAGGTTCGGATTACGCTGAATGTGAAGTTGACGTCCGTGGAGATGACACGGTCGGGAATGATGTAGCGGGCACGGAAAGTTCCGTGTATGCTGCCGCCATCCTCCGTGATAGTGGCCTCAATGAAGTCGGGCAGATAGAGGGCCTGGTTCTTGTTGATCTGGCCCTGAGGCGGTTTGGCGTAAAACCAGAAGCCATCCAGTCGCCGGTTTACGGGGCGTTCCGTCCGGGCCGATGATGCAGCGACGGTCGAGACCGGCGGTTGGGGAGTGCTGGGAAGCTCGGTAATCGTGACCGGCGGGCGAGGTTGCTCGCTGGAGGGAACCGGCGGGGCGCTGGCCTCCGCCGAGGTGACAGGGGCTTCTTCCCGGAGACGGGCCAGTTCATGAACAGCGGCGTCGCGCTCCATGCGTGCCGACCGCAAATCCGCTTGCAATCGGGCGATTTGAGCAGATGCGGCGGCAGCCGGATCGGATCTGTTCGGGCCGGGAGCCGCAGCGGCCACGGCCGGTGGCGGGCTCGATTCGAGAGCCGGGCTGCTTTGCCCTCCTGGTGTGTTCTCGAAAGCGAGCCATATGAGCAGGCCCGCGCTTACTCCGATGGCGGCCACCCAGGCGAGACGCGCGGGCAGGCGCTTTAGTCTGGGAACGGGCAAACTGAGGATGACGGGGCGGACATAGTCCTCATCCAGCGTTTCATTGTAGTCGCGGCGGCTGTCCGGGTCGGAGAGAATCGCATAAATGCGATTCAGCTTCCGCATTTGCTTTTCCGCGAGTTCTTTCAGTTGGGGATCGGTCTGCTGGTCGGGGTGCAGAAGCCGCACACTCAGGCGAAAGGCTTCCCGGATCTGCTCGGGCGAAGCGTCCGGCTCGATGCCAAGTTCTTCATAGAATGTGATTTCGCCGTCACGGTGCGACGCGATCATAAGAGGTTGAACACGGTTGCTGTGGTATTTACAGTACCGAAACGGGTGATGCGCCGCAACATGGTCTGAGCGTTTTGGGAAATGGGGGGAAATTCCGGTCGATTCAGGGCTTGCGTTACACTGGTTTGAGCAAGCGCCCCTCCGCTATTCCCCGGTCGTCTAATGGTAGGACAGCGGCCTTTGGAGCCGTGAATCGTGGTTCGAATCCATGCCGGGGAGCCATTTCTCAAACTCAGCCTGCGAAGTGGCTTCCCTCTCCTGTTTTGTTGCACTTGCAGAGTTCGAAAGTGCCAAAGTTCGGAACGGTTCGTGAAGGGTCACGTCTAGCTGCCCCTCCTTCCAAACTGCGCAAGCGACGACGAGTTCCAGAAGCTTTCGCCGTTCGCGGGCGTTCTGACGCTGGAATTCGCGGCAGGCGATACTCGTCAATCGCATCATGTTGAAGCCGGCCCGGAGATCGGTACCGTTCGTCTGATGCTCACTGATCTTGGTGCGGAGTGCCTGTTGTTTCGAACGCGTATCTTTCGCCTTGCGGTCGAACTGCTCCGGAGTGATACGGCCGTCCAGTTTGTCTTCGTACATCGCGTCAAGTCGAGCCTGTAGACGGTCCCATTCATCCTGCCAGGACTTCACCGTCCGCTGGCGGATTCGTTCATCCTGCTCAATCGAGAATGTGAGCTCATGATCGAGCCACTTCAGAACAGACTCGGGTATGACGAGGGATTTAAGGACAGTCGCGAACTGCTCCTCCAGGACTTCCTCTCGCGTGTACGGCTCGTCGCACTTTCCTCTGTAGCCCGTGCAGTGATAGTACACGTACCGGCGCTTCTTCAGTTCAGCGACGAGACTGCACCCGCAGTGCCCGCATCGAACAAGGCCAGAGAATGTGAAGTCATGAATGACCTTCCGGTGTCGCGATTCCAAGCGCAGCTCCAGCAGGTCCTGAACGCGCTCGAACGTCTCCTTCGTGACTAATGGTTCGTACGTTCCCTGATAACGGATGCCTTTCCAATCGAACTCGCCACTGTAGATTCGATTGCGAAGAACGACATGGAGGCTGCTAACGTTGACCTGACGTGTTCCGAACGGCAACCCTTCCGCCCGAACCTTTTGGGCGAGAGCTTTCAGGGTGTAGTCACCAGTTTCGAACCACTCGAAGATCTTTCGAATCACGGGCCCTTGAATGGCATGAGGGGCAATCGTTCGTCTGCCGTCTGCGCCGTGAATGTTCTCGTAGCCCATCGGCGCCACGCTTGGCCAGATGCCGCTCTTGGCCTTCTCCCGCATCCCCTTACTTGCTTCCTCACCAAGGTTCTCGACATAATTTTTTGCCATCAGCACCTTGATGCCGTGAAGGAATTTCTCAGAGGAGCGTGAATCCGGGCCGATGATTATGTTCTCTTTCGGGAAGTGGATGTCGAGGCCAAAATCGTCGATGGTGACCCAGTCCTTCAGGTTCCGGTAGAGGCGGTCCGTTTTCTCGACGATCAGTGTGCGGCAACTTGGTGTCTTTTTCAGGAATGCCAGCATCGCGTTGAACTGCATGCGGCCAGCTATCTTCGCGGTTTCGACATCAATGAACTCCTTGAGGATCTCCATGTTTTCCTGCGCAGCATAATCGCGCAGCAGGTTCAGCTGAGCCTGAATGGAATAACCTTCCTGTTCCTGTTCCTTCGAGGACACACGTGCATAGAGCACGCAGCCGCGGACTGGACTCGGCATCGGCTTCGGAGCGCGCCCTCCGTGCCAACATTGATGAGACAGTTCTCCTG
>CAZXCO010001041.1:0-5028 GCA_964639095.1 uncultured Solibacteraceae bacterium | reverse complement strand
ATAAACACCGGGACCAAGCCAATCATAGTCATTGTTGCTCGGACGAAAGGGCTTTCCCAGAAGTATTCGCTCTCCGACTTGACGGTCGCAGCCGTGATAACCGAGAACGAATGTCGAAGCGAGCCCGTGCAAGAACTATCGGTAGTTTTTCGAGACACGGCCGGATTTGGTGTAGATGCCCTCCGACACGAGAGTCTCCAAGGCAGTCGCACGCGACTTTGTTGCCTTGATGGTGAAGGCCTTGGCCGCCTTACGAAAACGGTTAAGCGCCTTGGAACTGTCGATGTCGTTTACCCATCCGGCACCGTTCTTGTTGCGAACCTCAGTCCTCACCATCTCCAGTATACGCGGTCCGGCGTTCCGATTTCGTGAGCCCTCGCGCTCGATCTTCCAGACGCGGCCTCATGGGCGCTCGGAACCGATTCAACGAATCCGGGAGACGCGTCAAGTTGATTCCACCTCGGGCGGCATCTGTGGGAGACTCCATCGAATCGCCGCAGGTTTCGCCCCAGCGCGCGCGACCATTCAAGCAACCGCCCAAGGGAGTTTGTGCTACCTGTAGTCAGCTATAATCCATTCTTTGTATGCCATAATAGATTCCGTGGCATACGAAGTGTTCGACATAAAAGCTTCCCGACTAGGGTCTCCAGCACTAACCATCGCAGCTGACGGCAGGCTCGCCTTGAACGCAGATGCGGGTGACCTCATGAAGGGACTCGGCGCAAAATTCGTACATTTACTGTGGGACGCGGAAGCCCGGAAGATTGCGCTTCGCCCACTGCCCAGAGCCGACGCCCGCGCTTATAAGCTCAGCGTGCCTCATGCTCACAAGCGCGGGATGCTGGTCGCCGCTTCAACGTTCATGCGTTATGTCGGCTGGCCGCCGTCAAGACGGGTGACCCTGCCCGCTGAGTGGAACGAGAAAGAAAAACTTTTGGAGGCAGTGCTGCCGGTCGTAACAGACAGCGTTCATCGGACGGCAGGATCAAAAAGCGAAACACTACGCATCTCCAAGGAGCGTGGGAAATGATAGCCCAGCTCACCTCTCTCATTTCCAGTTATGGCTTTCCTGCCGTTATAGCGGCGGTGCTGCTGTATGTTCTGCTGTGAAGTTCAGTTCCGGTACCCCCGTTCAGGCAAGAAACAGTGAATCGCTGGCAGACGTCAGGCCGTCGGTTCGGGGAGAGCCCGACGGTAGCCCGAAACGCGAGACGTGTGATAAAAAATGTGCCGGAAATTGGCCCTTCGGCCATCTGCAATGAGCGGAAGCAGAGACCCCGAGCCTATCCAATCGATACAAAACAATCGACCACCTAGAAACTGTGGAAGCCCGGAATGTTCCTCACACCCAGGAGGTCACAGGTCGAGTTCCTGCGCGCCCACCATTCATTTCAATAATCGTCTGCCTTCGGCCGGTCTGCTACCATGCGCGGCTGGAGTCCGATCTCACAACATCGGTCGATTCAGCATGGGAAGCGAAGCCGACTCTCGAATGCAAATCCCGGCAAATGGTGCGCAGCAGTTCTTGCGTTGCTGTCTGAATAAAGAAATGATCGCCCGGAAAGAGCATGGTTGTGAAATGGGCCTTTGTGTGTTCACGCCAGGCCTCCAGGTCCTCATCGCGTACATCGCCATCCCGGGTGCCGCCAAACGCCGTAATGGAGCAGTCCAGAGGAGGCGCAGGCATGAACTCGTAAGTCTCGAGCATTTCCACGTCCGCGCGAAGCACCGGCAGCAATAAGTTCAACAATTCCGGCTCGGCCAGGACTTCGCGCGGAATGCCATTAAAACGCCGGCATATCTCGATGATGAAACGAGCATCCGGCAGCGTATAAAGCGCCGGACGCAGGTCGGGCCGTTGAGGGGCACGCCGTCCGGAAACAAACAAATGCAGCGGCGCCATCCCGGACCGGCGGCAAATACGCCGCGCGAGCTCGAAACAAAGGATCGCTCCCATGCTGTGACCGAAAAACGCAAAGGGCAGGTCCAGATACGGTTCAAGCGCTTCAGCCGCATCATCGGCGGCTTGTGCCATCCGCGTGAGCGGAGGCTCTCGAAGCCGGCTCTCCCGGCCCGGCAGCTGAATCGCACATAACTCTATGTCCCGGCCGAGCAACTCCGCCCAGCCGCGGTAAAGCGACGCTCCTCTGCCGGCGCACGGCGCGCAAAAAAGGCGGCAGAGAGCCCTCGGATTCGGCTGCGGCCGAACGATCCATCGATCAGACGCTGTCATTGATGTTTTTCCCTGCCCGTCCCCGGACGAGTGTCAATTCGGACCGGCCATTTGTTTCAGAAGCAGATCCACCTCTTCGTCTGACAGCTCCGGCAGGCGGCTCAGAAGCTGCTGCGCTGACTCGCTGTCGATCGCGTTCAGGATAGAACTGCTTTCCGGCAATGGTCCCCCGGCCGCTAATCGGCTCGAGGGCGCGTCCGTCACATCGCAGAGGATGTCGATCATGAGCGAGGTCAAGCCAACGATCGTTGGCCCGCTCAGTATGTTGACCAGCGGCACGATGATTCCGATCCGCGTCTGAATTCGATTCTTGAGTTCAAGCGCCATCAGCGAGTCGAGGCCGAATTGATTCAATGGGCGTGTCACATCCAGTTCTCCTGGCGCCAGCCTGAGTACGTGCGCTGCTTCCGCCTGGAGTCTGTTTGTCAGAGTCTCCAGCCGCTGGGCCGGATCCATACCACGCAGAACATCCGGGCTCAGCGTTTCCTTCGCCCCGGCGCCGGCCGCAGCGGGGCCTTTTTTCTGCGCTCCGGCGATCAGCTCCGCAAGGAACGGGGAGCGGCCCAACGACGGAATTGACGATTGAAGCCGAGCCCAATCGACAGGAAGAACGGAGAGCTGGACCACGCCCTGGTTGACGACGTTCTCAAGCACCCTTACAGCCTCTTCCGGAGCAAGGGAACTCATGCCGTGTTCGCCCCAGCGGCGTGTGTCGAGATCGGTCACGCTCCGAACCATTCCAAGTTCGGCCCATGGCCCCCAGTTGATGCTTGCGGCCGGGAGACCCCGGGCTTGCCGGTAGTGCGCCAGGGCATCGAGAAAGGAATTTGCGGCCGCATAGTCGCCGAGACCGGCCGCTCCCAGCACGGAAGCGCCGGAGGAGAAACAGACAAAGAAGTCAAGCGGCATCGGCAGAGTCAGTTCATGCAGGTTCCAGGCGCCCTGGACCTTTGGAGCCAGCACGCTGGCGAACTGTTCCCAGTTCTGCTGAAGGAGAACGCCGCCCTTCCACACACCCGCCGCGTGAATGACGCCTCTCAGGGGTGGCATGGAGCCTCCCGTTGCCGCCAGCAATTCAGAGAGATCCTTTCTGCATGTAACGTCCCCGTGGTACTCGACTACCGCCACGCCCGCCTCGCGCATCCGCCGGATCTGTTCTTTCGCAGCTCCCGACGCGCCGTGGCGGCCCATCAGCAGAATGTGACGAGCCCCGGCACGCGCCATCCACTGCGCGACGTACATGCCCAGGTCCCCGAATCCGCCGGTAATCAAATATGCAGCGTCGGGGCGGAACATAAGAGCTGACCTGTTGCCGGGACTTGCGCGCCGGAACCTGGCGACGTAGCGCACTCCCTGTCTCAATGCGACCTGGTCCTCGGCGCCCGAGGCGGACAATTCGGAGTAGATCGCTTCCGTGCTCCCGTCGCACCCGGCTGGATCGATATCAATGGAGACACAGCGCAGTTCGGGATGCTCCATGGCGACGACGCGAGATAAGCCGCGAAGCGGGGTCTGCGCCAACTGGACTGCCTCCGGCCGCGAGCCCACGGATTGAGCACCGCGCGTGATGACCCAGACGCGCGCCGGCGTGACGCTCGTGGCATCTTTGAGAGATTTGATCAGGTGCAGGACACTGCCGCATGTGCGCGATTGCGCCCCCTCAAGTGAAGCCGCTGACAATTCGTCGTTCGCCGGAGAGTCAAGGGCCCAGAGATGGACGATGCCGTGCCAGTTGCTGCCATGAGCGTGGCAGATCCTGCGGTAAAGTTGCTGCATCTCTTCCGGCCGGGCCGGATCGGCGGTGAGCAAGGCCCCTGGCCGGGTGCTCGCGTCGCCTGCCGTCACGAGAACACACTCGTCTCCGCCCGATTCGAGGAGTGCCGCCAGAGAAGCGCCAACACCACCGGCATCAGCGAAGATCAGCCATTTCCTCGCGGGCCCGGAGGCACAAGCCAACGGGCCGGCAAGTGGCTGCGGCTGCCACTCCACGTGATAGAGCGACTCCTCGATGGCTATGCCGGGACCCGCCGCCTTCGATTCGGTTGCTTCTCCGGGTGAAGATCTTCCACCGCTTGCATCCGAAGTGACGTCGAACTCCGCGACGACACTGTTCTGTTCGTCAACGAAGCGCACCGTACCGGAGCCTGGCCCCTGCGGCGAAGCCGACCACTCCGCCCGCAGGGAAGCCCCATTCTGCGCCAGCTTCTGCAATGCGATCTCGCCTGCAGGCAGGCTGATGCCCGAAACGCCGCGCGGGCGCCGGGCCGGAATGTCGACCGAATAGCGGTTGCGCTCGAATGGATAGGACGGCAAAGCCGCTCGCCGGCAGGACTGGTTCCTATCGACTTGCAGCCAGTTTATGCCGACACCGCGGGCATAGAGAGAGGCCAACCCCTCCATTACCTGTTCGTAATCGTGGCGGTCGGGGCGGAGCGAGGGCAGCCAGAGGCTTTCGCCGGGCGGCACGCACTGCGCTCCCATGCCGGTCAGAGTCGGCGTCGGGCTGATCTCGAGAAACACCTGATAGCCCTGCCCGTAAACGGCGCGAATGGCTTCGGAGAACCGCACCGTGTTCCGCAGGTTGTAGCGCCAGTAGCCCGCATCCAGCGGTTCTTCCCCGCTCACCCACCCCAGCCGCATGCTGGAAAACTGCGGCACCTCCGGAGCCCCGTACCTCGCCCGCCGCGCCGCCTGCTCAAACTCCTCCAGCACCGGTTCCACCAGCGGCGAGTGAAACGAATTCGATACCTTCAACCGCCTGGTCTTCACCCCCTGCCCCTCGAGCGTCCGCAGGA
>CAZXCO010001040.1:0-5993 GCA_964639095.1 uncultured Solibacteraceae bacterium | reverse complement strand
CCGAGTTCCGCACTGGGCTTGGAGAACTCGTCGCCCGCCATCTGGGCGCGACGAAGCTCGTCCAGGTATTCCCGGGCTATCCGGCCGGCGTCCCGCTGGGCCTGTTCCGCAACACATGAACTGGCAAAAACCGACAGTTCTCTTCCTCATCCTCTCAGCGGCGGCTGCACCTCCTCCCGCGAGAGGCCAGACACCGGATCTTTCACCGGATCCGGGGCAGCCCGCGGCCGCCATTCCCGACCGTCCGGTCTCCTGGCGGCTTCTCGCGCCCAACCTGATCGACGATCAGAAGCACCTCTGGTCATTTCCCACCCGCCTCAAACAGAGACGCGACTGGATCCCCGCCGCAGCTATCCTCGGAAGCGCTGCCGGACTTCTGCTGCTCGACCCGCCTGAAGCGCGCTACTTCCGCCGCACGCCGGAATTTCATGGATTCAACAACGCATTCAGCAGCCGCGCGACCAGCCTGGGAATTATCGCGGCGCCCGCCTCTCTTTACGCGGTCGGGCTGCTTCGCAAGGATTCGAAAATGCAGCACACCATGCTGCTCGCCGGGGAAGCCCTCGCCGATACCGGCATCCTGACCATGGTCCTGAAGGATGCGACGAGACGAGCCCGGCCAACCGGCTTCCCGCCCTCGGCCAATTTTTCCGATTCCTGGTTCGACAGCCGCGGCACGGCTCTGCGCGACAACGGGAGCTTTCCTTCCGGTCACACGATCGCTGCATTTGCAGTCGCCACGGTCATCGCCGACCGTTACAGAAATCACCGCTGGGTCCCTTATGCGGCCTACGGTCTGGCCGCTCTGGTGGGATTTTCGAGGCTCTCCCTCTCCGACCATTTCCTGTCGGACGTCTTCATGGGTGGTGCGCTTGGCTACTCGATCAGCCACTTCACCGTGCTGCATCAATAGCCGCCGTGCGCCCCGCCTCCTGCTCGCGGCGCTCATTTTCATCCCCGGAACCGCCGCCGCCCAATTGACGGCGGGCGCTATTGAGGGAATACTGCGGCAGCCGGATGGCAGTCCCGCCGCGCACGCACCGATTCCTGTAACCGGCGCCGGAGGTTTCCGCACGGTCGTTTACTCCGGCGAAAAAGGCGAGTTCTCCCTGACCCTGCCCTATGGGCAATACCGGCTCGGTGACGCTGTTGTCTCCGTAGCGCCTCTCGAGACATCGCGCCTCGATCTCTTCCTGGATTCCTCCGGCGTCGTTCACGGCGCCTCGCCAGCTTCGCTCCGGAACGGTTCACTCCGGAATGCCGGGGTATGGCGCGATGACTCACGCGCGCGCTCCTGGGCGGAGGCTTTCAGCCTGCCGGGCATCCTCCTGAGCCGCGAACCGTCCAGTGTCACGGAGCCGCCCGATTTCGCCGGCCTCCGCGACAACCGCATCGCAGTCGCATCCCAGCGCGGCTTCTCCTGGACCGACACGCAATACCGGCTGAACGGCATCGACGCAACCGACTCCTGGCAGCCCGGCCTTCCCGTCATTCTGCCCGATGTCGATGCTGTTCGCGATATCGTTGTGCGCAGCGCGTTTGCCGGGATCGCTTCATCGAGTTCCGGCACGGAAGTGGGCCTTTTTGCCGCCGCGCCGCGCGAGTCCTGGCACGGCGTGCTCTCGTCCGTGAACACGGGCAGTGCGTTCTCTGAGTCGAATCTTCCCTCGCCATCGCTCCGCGGCCTCGTGCGGCAGGTGGACCGGTTCCGGTGGTTCACGCGCGATGGCGTGGAGATTGGCGGCCCCATCACGCGATGGATGGATTTTCAGGCCTCAGGGACCGGCCAGTGGTCATCGCAGACCGAACCGCTCGCCGCGCCCGGCGCCTCCCGGAACAGCCGTATCCTGTTCGGCAACGCGCAAACCCGCATGCGCGCGGGCGACGACGATCAGTTCGACGCACTCTACAGCGGTTCTCGCATTGACCTTTCGGACGGCGGTCAGCCCGCGGCTCTCGAAGCGCTGACGGGCAACCGTATGGCCCCACCCTTCATTCTGCCCGGCGGATTTCCCGGCCAGGGCGAGACCGACCACTTCGATTTTGTGCAAACCGGATGGACACATCTTCTGCGCGGTGTATCGGACGCCGGCCTGTTCCAGATTCGCTATGGATACTCCACGGCGCATCTCGATACGAACACTCCTCCGGCCGGCCAGAGTCACATCGAGTTGCTGGGCGGCGCCATCGCGGGTGCGCCGCCGCTGGCAAACCTCGCTGTTCGTTCCCGCCAGGAGATCGAGGCAGTGTGGCAACCCGGCCTCATGCGCCTTCGTGGCGCCCGCCATCGAATCGTTGCCGGAATGGGATGGAAAACCGCGACGCCTCGCAACCGCTTCAGGGCGCCTTCCAGCGCCAATCTGATTACTGCCGATGGCGCTCCCGCATATGTAATGGAATTCAATACTCCGCTCGGATCGCGCGAGCGCGTGCGATCTTTCTCCGGCTATCTCGCTGACCACATGACCATCGGATCCTCGTTTTCCCTCGATGGGGTCGCGTTTGCCGATTTCCCGCGCGGTTCCCTCCCGGCACAATCGAGCGCAGCCGGACCGTTCACACCTGCTCGCATCTTCCCTGCACAGCCGCACCTGATCGTCTGGAACAGTCTCTCGCCGCGCGCCGGGTTCGCATGGCGAATTCCTCATCTGCATGGCCTTACCGTGCGCGGAACGTACCTGCGCCTCTATGTGCCGCTCGCGGGCAGATATCTCGACTATGGAAACCCGAACAGCCTCGGCGGCAGCGTCTATCGCTGGATCGCGTCCAGCGCCGGCGCCGCGTTTCAGCCCTCTGACGCCGGCCAGCTCCTGCTGCGTTTCGGCGGCCCGTATTCGTCGATCTCGCCCACGCTCCAGCGGCCGTATTCCGGCGAGTTCGATGTTGGCGCGGAGTTTCCTCTCGCCCGCCGGATCTCGGCCAGCATTCACCTTTTCCGCCGCGATGGAAAGAATCGCATCGCCGCGATCGATACCGGCGCTCCGGATTCGGCCTTCAGCCCGGCTTCAATCCTCGATCCTGGGCCCGACGGGATCCCCGGCACCTTCGACGACCAGCATCTGACGGTCTACGCGCAGAACCCCGCGACACTTGGCCAGGATCACTATCTGCTCACCAATCCGCCGGGGCTGCGCATGCTCAATACCGGGCTGCTTGCGGAAGCGGGAGCGGAGTGGCGCGGCCTCGCTCTGCATGCATCGTTTGTGGCGGAAAAATCGTACGGGCCAACGAACCCCGGCGATGCGGTTTATGAGAACGATCCTGGCATCGCGGGCGCCCTGTTTCTCGACCCCAACACCGCCGTGAATGCGGCAGGCAGGAGTTTCGTCGACCGCGCTTACATCGGAAAAATTCAGGCAAGTTACCGGTTTCCGGCAGCGTGGGGAGGAATCGAAGTCGCGAACATCGCGGATTACATGGACGGACTGGTGTTTGCCCGCCAGCTTCTCGTCACCGGTCTGCCTCAGGGGCCGTTTCTCGTTGCGGCAACAGTGCGCGGCAGCCCGGAGGGAGGCGATCGCGCCCAGTATGTCATCAACTGGAACCTCCGGCTGAGCCGTCAGTTCACCTTCACCTTCGGCCGGCTGGCCGCTTCCGTCGACATTCTCAACGTCACCAACGCCGGTCAGCGTCTCCAGGAGAGCGACATCAGCGGGCCTTCTTTCAACCTCCGGCTGCCGGTCTCCATTCAGCCGCCCCGGTTCATGCGTGTCGGATTCCGCTATGAGTTCTGACCCGCGATTGTCCGAGGTGTGCGCCTCGCGCCGCATGGCCGGGCATCGCGCGGGTCCGCTGGAAGCTTTCGCCTTTACCGCGCTGGTGGTGTTCGATATCTGGTTTCTGGCGAGGCGGGCGCCATTGCCGGCCGCGATTCCGGTGCCCGTCATGTTCTGGTCATGGCGGCGTCATTCGCGAACACAGGCGACACTGGGCCTGTCGCTTCACGATTTCCGGGCGGCCTTGCGGGAATGGTGGCCTCTTTGGATGGTCTGCGCGGCGCTCATTGCAGCCGTCATCGGGAAGCGCTTTTTGACACTGGATATGCTCCACCACACTCTGAACGATTTCCTGTGGAGTTGCCTGCAGCAGTTGGCGCTGCAATCGATGGTCTATCTTCCCCTGCGTGAGGTTTGGCCACGCACGCTCGCCGCGCTGCTCACCGGCCTCTGTTTCGCGGCCGTGCATGTGCCCAACCCGGTATTGGTGCCGGGAACGTTCGTATGGGGCGCCGTAGCGGCTCTGTTATTCGAGAGACGGAGAAGCATCTGGGCGCTGGGCATTGCACAGGCGCTCCTGTCGGCGCTCCTGATGGCGCTGACGCCGGTCAGCCTGAACCGCGGATTTCACGTGGGGCCCTTCTATTGAAGGCGCCTGTTTCGCGAGGCCTATTTTTTCGTGTCGACGCCGGGCCGCTGCACTTCGTTCGGAGCTCCGTCACCCGACGATCCCAGAAACAGGTGCTGCCCGTTCGGGAGCCGCAGGTCGCGCCCGTTGGCGCGGTGCGATCCGTCCTTCGCCTGATAACCGTCGATGATGATCTTGTCTCCCGCCTTGAGCGTGTTCTTCGTGATGCCGCGCCGCAGCAGAACGTTCGGACTGCCCGCTTCGATGGCCCAGTTCTCCACCTTGCCATCGGGCTGCTTTACGTCCACATAAATCCAACTGTGAGGATTGATCAACTGCACCTTCGTCACTGTGGCGTCCGTGAACTTCACCGGCTTTTGCGCGTCGAATTCGGCCGCGAACGCATGATGCGCGCTTACGGGCAGCGGCGACAAAAGCAGCGCGACCGCGGCCGCGAAAACCGCTCCGGCCGCCAGTCTGGTCCACATGAAACTGTTCTTCTGGTTCTTCCGCATCTCACCTCATTCCCTTCATTTCGCCGCCGGTGGATTTCCCGATATGTAGCGCTGGTAGACGGCCTCGCCGGGAGGAATCTTGCGCGTGATATCGACGTTCATCGTCGTGCCCTCCCAGTGCTTGACAAGTTGTTTCTTGCGAAGGTGCCCGTACATCGTCTCTTCCACCATCTCGACGCACCGGAAATCCATCATTTCGGCGTTCGGTTCCAGCCGGCGATAAAGGGGCATCCTGATCTTCCAGGGCCGCGTGAATACCTGCGGGTCTTCGATTGTAGCCTCGTACTCGATGACATTCCGGCCCATGGGCGTAAACCGCTCGTGCACTTTCAAAGCATCGCTGTGAAAGTCGCCCGACCTGTCGAACCATGTCGCATCCGTGAAATCCGAGACGTCGGTCACCAGCGTATCGCCCTCCCAGTGACCCACAGAGTAACCCATGTAAGCCACGTTCGGATAATCCTCCATCTTGTTCAGATGGATCGTGCGCTGGGCATTCGCATATTCGTACACCATCTGGACCTTCGTCGCGCTCTGGATGATCTGGAACGGATACGGCATGTACATCGCGCGCGGGATGCCCGGCTGAAAGCACTTGATCTCGGGATCGCGATCGAGCCAGTGCTCGAGATTTTCTTTCTTTCTCGCCGCCGCCCACGGCTTGTAAGGAATCACGTCGCCGTCCACTACCCCGAGCCCCCCGGGAACCCAGCCGATCGTCCCCAGCGCGACGACCGGCGCCGCCAGAACGACCGAATTGGGCAGGAGACCGGGTTGAGCGACCATCGGCCGAGCCTGATGCGTCAGCAGGTCCCAGTTCGCCGTATTGTTGGCTTCCCAGATGCCGTTGAAGTCCGGCTTGCGTGCGAGGCGTGCCGGTGCGTCGGCGCTCGCCACGGGCGCAGCGGAAGCCGGAGCCGCGCTCTGCGTGAGCAGCCAGAAAACCCCGGCAGTCACGATCGCTGTGGATCCGGCGATAATACAGCCTCTGGCCCAACTCTGCATGCTCGACGAGACCTCCTCCTTCGATTTTGCATATCCCTGCGGCATCGCGCGGGAGCAGTACATACGTATACATGGGCGTGGCTCCGATGTCAATGGAATGGGCCTCGCGGCGCACCTGGCCGCGACCCG
>CAZXCO010001039.1:0-1732 GCA_964639095.1 uncultured Solibacteraceae bacterium | reverse complement strand
GTCTCGCCGAGAGCCGTGGTAGACGACCACGTTGATAGGCCGGAGGTGGAAGCGGGGCAACTCGCGCAGCTGACCGGTACTAATCGCTCGATGACGCGTTTGAGTGCCGCATTCAGCGGCAAGTATCAGAAATTTCAGTGCGGACCGCCCGTGCGGCGAACCGCTCCCTTGATGACACACACGTCACGCTCGCTTGCAGACGGTGTTCCTCGTAACAGGCGGGGCGGTCTGGCCGGCCTGGGGGCCATAGCGAGGGGCACAACACCCGATCCCATTCCGAACTCGGCCGTGAAAACCCTCAGCGCCGATGGTACTGCGTCTTAAGGCGCGGAAGAGTAGGTCGCTGCCAGGCCCGCCAGCCCGCCCCGCCACGTTTGCGAGGCCCAGACCGATATCATCGCGGGGTGGAGCAGCCCGGTAGCTCGTCAGGCTCATAACCTGAAGGTCATAGGTTCAAATCCTATCCCCGCAACCAAAAAAAGCCGCCAAGTCAATGACTTAGTGGCGTCTGCGTTTTAGAGCAAGAGGAGAACGGCGCGGCCGTGGAAGCACCGCGGAAGCAGCAGAATGCAAGGTCCAGCGATCTCCGGGGAGGTGCGACGGACCGTCGCCAAGGTGAGCGGGGCACCGGCTAGAGTCCGGCCTCGGCGGGACCAGGCGGAAGGGATGGTTTGCTGGTAACTCGCCAGCCATCGGCGGCCTCGTCGGCGACGCCAACCATGGGACGGGCTCGCCTCTTTCGCCGATGACGGCCGCATCGAAATCGATTCCGGCACGGCCGCGCGGCGGCAGTCGCAAAAGCGGCGTCACCGACGCCCGGCTCGGTAACAACTGATCAAACGGCCGGCTGTCGCTCTGTCGGTCCGCGACCGCGCCGCTGCGCCGGGAACAGGGCTTATGATACGGATACGCGCTATGGCGGATGCCGTGGATTTCGATACCGTTTCGACCGTCGGTCTGGAGTCGTCGCTGGTCGCAGCCGCGCTCCCCGGTCTGCGGGCGCACGAGGCCCGCTACTTCAAGAACAAATACGACCACGCTTTCACGGTGGAGCCGGCGAGTAGCGCCAAGGCGACCATCGACTGGGTCCACCGCATCCTCAAGGAGGAGCGCGATATCGTCATCCCGTCTCGCCCGCTCGAGGCTACGGCCTTCCAGGTCGAGAACATCCGAATTGCCTACGTCTTCTACGAGAGCGGTTTGTCGATCAATGTGATGTATACCGATGACGACCCAAAGAAGCGGGCAGTGGGTTTCAAGCTCTCCGAAGGAATGGAAATTCCGGCGGAACTCGCCTCGCGGTTCAAGTTCGCGAGGCAGAAATCTAAGCTGGCCGGTACCATTCGCGGCTCCTATTTCGCGTTTAAGAGCGAGTATTGACCTCCGGACCAGGCTTCCGATCGCGGGGACTTCACCGACAATCTCGTTCCCGTCTCGGCCCGTCAACCGCCGGCCCTCGCGCTGAAATTCTCCGCGGGAGCTCCGCTGGGGGGACAGTTGGCCGACATTCTCGGTCCGGCGAAGGCGAGCGAGTTTCTCAAGTTCACGCTGCAGACCGCCGCCGCCGGATTGGCGGCGGGACGATCGGAGCTGCTGATCCGCGACGAAATTCGCGCGGAATTGCGGCATTACATCGACACGGCCAACCAGGGGCTGCTCGAGATTGCCGCGGAACATGCGACGTTGATCGTCGAATTGGCGGCCGCCGCCCGCGACGGGCTGCAGTTCGGCA
>CAZXCO010001038.1:0-3569 GCA_964639095.1 uncultured Solibacteraceae bacterium | reverse complement strand
GCCGCTTTCGCGAGAAACACCTCCGTCTGCGCCCCTACCGCTTCGATCGCCGCCCCGCTGCGTTCCGCGTTGAAACGCAGGTCGGTTACACTCCGGCCGGCCTCCACCGCCGCTACTTTTTGGAATTGTCTCGCCAGCGGCAATGAGAAAAGCCCCACGCCGGCGTAGAGGTCCCAGGCCTCCGCGCCCGTGCTGTCTCCGATGGCAAGCGCCGCGAGGCGGGGCAGCAGAAACCGGTTCACCTGAAAAAAAGAGGCGCCGCTGACCTGAAAGCGGTCTTCATTCACCTGATATTCGAGCGGGCCGGGGACGGTCTCGGGCACCTCCTCTGCCAGCCAGTCGAAAAAACGCTTTGCGACGGGCTGGGCGCTCGCGATCGCATTCCATTGCACTTGCCGCTCGTCCGTGAATACTTCCAGGGATTCGAGGAATCGCGGCCAGCGCCGGTCGCGCACCATGCGGTTCAGGCGGGCGATGACTTCATTGATCTTTGGTGAGCCGATCGGACAGTTTTCAACAGGAACCAGACGGCGCGAATTCATTTCGCGGTAGCCGACCCGCCCTCCGTCGAAATGGAGTTGGATCCGGTTGCGATATCCGAAGGGTTCTGCGCTTTCGACCACAATGCGCTCCGGGTCGATGTCCAGCTTTCCGACGCGGCGCAGGGTCTCGGCCAGAATCCCGCGTTTCAGCCGCAATTGCGCTTCATAGCTGGCATGTTGATACTGGCATCCGCCGCATCGGCCAAACACCGGACAGGGGGGCGTCACACGGTCGGGAGATGCTTGCTCCACGCGCCGGAGCCGCGCCCTCTGGACGTGCTTCTTCGATTCCGTCCTGTCGGCTTCGACGGTCTCGCCGGGCAGCACGAGCGGCGTGAAGATCACTTCTCCGCCGACGCGGCTCAACCCGTCGCCGCCGTAAATCAGTTTTTCAATCTGGAGTTGCAGACTCATGCAGGGTAGCACCATCGCTCCCGCCCCTCCTTGCGGGCCTGTCGAGGGCACAACTCCCAGGTGATCCTTTATTTCGACCCGCGAATCCGGTCGGCTGCCGAATACACGTTGAACCGGTCGTCGCGGAGAAAACCGATCAACGTCACACCGAACCGCAGTGCTGTTTTGACCGCAAGGCTGGAGGGCGCCCCCACAGCTGCCATCACGGGGATGCCAGCCATCACCGCCTTGTGCAGCAGCTCGAAACTCGTGCGGCCGCTGACCATCAGCAGGTAATCGTTCAGAGGCAGGCGCCCGTCGAGCAGCGCGCGGCCGATCAGCTTGTCCACCGCATTGTGGCGCCCGACATCCTCCCTTGCCAGAACCAGATGCCCCTCGGCGGTAAAAAGCGCGGCGGCATGCAGGCCACCGGTCCGCTGGAATACGGCCTGCGACTCCCGAAGCCGGGCCGGAAGAGACCGGATCAAAGCTTCGTCCACCATTGGTGCGCCATGCGGCAGAATCGCGCAGCCGGCGTTCTCGAGCGCCTCGATGGATGCCTTTCCGCACACGCCGCAGCTTGACGTCATGTAGAAGTTCCGCTCGGTCATTTCGGGATCGAGGTAAATCCCCTCGGCAAGCGTGACAACCGCCTGATTCCTGCTGCACTCGATACCCGCAAGATCGGCCCGCTGCCGGATAAAGCCCTCGGTGAACAGAAAGCCCGCCGCCAGCTCGGCATCGTTGCCCGGAGTACGCATCGTGATGGCGAGATTACGATCGCCGGTCCGGATCTGGAGCGGCTCCTCGACGGCTACAAGATCCTGATCCCCGGCCGCCACAACGGGGCCAGCCGCACGGGCAAACCGGCGAACCGGAACTGTCAGAATGCTGCGCCGCATCCTTTTCCCTCCGTCTTCCACCCTTCCGCCAGACAGCACACTGCAACCACCCTACCAACCGGGCGTCCATGATTTCAAATATGATCTGATCTACATATTTCTTATGAATTTTTCACCATATTTATAGCGAACAAAAGCCATTTTGAATATGAATTGAATAACATATTTTGTACCTGCTAAGATTCGCGTGGACATTCGGGACATTTCTTTCATGAACGCTTTACAACCCTGGAACGAGGATCGGGCGCAGGGCCGGATTCAGGAACTGAAAAAACTCCCCGGAGCGTTGCTACCCATTCTGCACGCGCTTCAGGAAGAATTTGGCTATATCGACGAAGCCGCGGTGCCCCTGGTCGCGCGCGCGTTGAACATCTCGCAGGCCGAGGTGCATGGCGTCATCAGCTTCTATCACGACTTCCGCCATTCGCCGCCCGGCCGACATGTGCTCCGGATCTGCCGTGCCGAAGCCTGCCAGTCCATGGCCTGTGACAGGATCATCCGCCACGTCGAAAACCGGCTCGGCGTGCATCCCGGCGAAACGACAGCAGACGGCAGCCTGACCGTGGAGCAGGTATTCTGCCTGGGCCTTTGCGCGACGTCGCCGGCGATGATGCTCGATGATCAGCCTTACGGGCGCGTCTCTCCGGAGGTGATCGACTTCCTCGTGGACAGCGTGAGGAGGCGAGCGTGAAGATTTTCGTTCCCTGCGACGCCGCAGCCCTCGCCGTGGGTGCGGAGGCAGTCGCGCGCGCCATCGAAAGCCAGATCGCAGCGAGGCGCCTCAACGCCCAGGTCGTCCGCAACGGCTCGCGCGGCCTGTTCTGGCTCGAGCCGATGGTCGAAGTCGAGACCCCGAGCGGGCGTGTAGCGTGGGGTCCGGTTTCGGCCGACGCGGTCCCCGGGCTGTTTGACGCGGGGCTTCTTACAGGTCTTCCCGAAGGCAAAGAGCATCCGCTGTATCTGGGCCCCACCGAAGAAATCCCGTTCCTGAAGAGTCAGCAGCGGCTGACGTTCGCACGGTGCGGCATCGTCGATCCGCTTTCGATCGCCGATTACATTGCGCACGACGGCTACCGGGGCCTGCAGCGCGCGCTGGAAATGGAACCGGCGGCCATCGTCGAAGAAGTCGCCGCCTCCGGGCTGAGGGGGCGCGGCGGCGCGGGCTTCCCCACAGGAATCAAGTGGCGCACGGTTCTGAACACGCCGGCGGACTGCAAGTACATCGTGTGCAATGCCGACGAGGGCGACAGCGGGACCTATGCGGACCGGATGATCATGGAGGGCGATCCCTTCGTCCTGATCGAAGGCATGACGATCGCGGGCCTCGCGGTCGGCGCCACGATGTGTTACATCTATATCCGCTCCGAGTACCCGCAGGCCTTCCGCACGATGCGGCGCGCGATCGAAATCGCGCAGGAGAACGGTTATCTGGGGCCTGACGTCGCGGGCAGCGGCAAAGCGTTCGATCTGGAGGCGAGGCTCGGCGCGGGCGCTTACATCTGTGGCGAGGAGACATCGCTGCTGGAAAGTCTGGAAGGGAAACGCGGGCAGATCCGCCCCAAGCCGCCTCTGCCCGCCATCCAGGGACTGTTCGGCAAACCGACCGTAGTCAACAATGTGATCTCGCTCGCCACGGTGCCGGTCATTCTCGACAAAGGCGCAAAGTTCTATGAGAACTTCGGCATGGGCAAATCGCGTGGCACGCTTACCATTCAACTGGCCGGCAACATTA
>CAZXCO010001037.1:0-2099 GCA_964639095.1 uncultured Solibacteraceae bacterium | reverse complement strand
CAGCTCGACGAAGTTGCCGACGTGCGCGTTTTCCCGCAGATGAACCCCCATCCGCAGGCGCGCAAAGGGCCCCACCTCGGCATGGGCGTCCAGCTTCGACTCGGCGATCACCGAAAACGGAAAGATCTGAACCCCATCCCCCAGCACCGAGTTGTGGATGACGGCCGATGGACCGATGCGGCAGTCGGCGCCGATAATCGTGTTGCCCGTGATCTGGGCGAACGGTCCGATTATGGTATCCATTCCGATCTCGACATCCGCATCGATGGTGACGGTCGACGGCTTTTCGATCGTGACGCCGTCCAGCATCAGGCGGCGCACTTTGCGGGCACGCAGAATCGAGTCCGCTTTCGCGAGCTCGACGCGGTTGTTGATTCCGAGCAGTTCGCCGGGATCCGGGATCTTCAATGCGGTGACGCATGAGCCGGCGCGAATCAGAATCTCCACCATGTCGGTCAGATAGTATTCACAGGCCGGATTATCGGGGCGCAGCTCGTGGATATGCCGCCACAAGGAAGCGGCGTCGAAACAGAGAATTCCGGAATTGATTTCGCGGATGTTCCGCACTTCCTCCGTCGCGGCGCGGTGCTCCACGATCTTCCGCACGCTTCCGCCGGCGCCGCGGACGATGCGGCCGTATCCTGTGGGATCCTCCACTTCGGTCGTGATCACGGTCGCGGCGGCTCCGCTGCTCTTCTGGGTCTCAGCCAGTTGTTCCAGCGTGGCCGCGCGTATCAGGGGGCAGTCCCCGACGAAGACGATCAGCCGGCCGCCGAGGCCGGCAAGTTTCTTCTCCCCGCACATCACCGCATGTCCCGTGCCGAGTTGCTCGTGCTGGTGAATCGCCTGCACGCCCGCCGCTTCCACCTCGGCCGTTACCGCTTCCGCCTGATACCCCACCACAACGAAAATGCGTTCACGGGGCGCCACCTCGAGGGCGGTATCGATGGCGTGGCGCACCAGCGGCTTGCCCCCGGCGCGATGGAGCACCTTGGCCATCCGGGATTTCATCCGTGTCCCCTGCCCGGCGGCGAGAATTACAACTGAAGCGTCATTCAGCATGGATGCTTTTAGTTTAGTGGGGCGTGAAAAGCCGGCGCGCCTCCGGTGCGGCGCACTGCGCTGACGCGTGTTTTTATCGCATCACGAAAGGATTCGGGGCCTTCCCTGCCGTATCGATCCAGACACTCTTGGTCTGCAGATACTCGCGGATCGCCTCCATGCCGTTTTCCCGACCGATGCCGGAGCGCTTGTAGCCGCCGAAGGGCGAGAGAAAACTCACGGCCCTGTAGGTGTTCACCCAGACGGTCCCTGCCTCCAGCCGTTCCGCCATCGTCAGCGCGCGCCGCATGCTGGTCGTCCAGACACCCGCGGCGAGACCGTAAATCGAGTCGTTTGCGATCCGCACCGCCGCGTCTTCATCGTCGAACGGCAGAACCGAGAGCACCGGACCGAAGACTTCTTCCTTCGCGATCCGCATTTCCGGCGTAACACCGGTGAAAATCGTCGGTTCCACGAACCAGCCGGCGCCGCACTCCAGCCGGCGTGCAGGGCCTCCGCCCAGCCGGCATACGGCTCCTTCCTCCTGAGCGATCCGGATGTAGTCGAGAACCTTCTCATACTGCGGCCTGGTGGTCACCGGTCCCACCTGCGTGGCGGGATCGAGCGGATTGCCCATCCGCGCGGTCTTCGCCAGCGCCAACAGCCGTTCGAGGAACTGGTCGTGAATCGGCCGATGGATCAGCGCCCGCGAGCCCGCGATACAGGTCTGGCCGGTCGCCGCGAAGATGCCCGAGACGACGCCTTTCACGGCTTCGTCCAGATCCGCATCGTCGAAAACGATGTTGGCGGATTTCCCGCCGAGCTCCAGCGTGATTCTCTTGATTCCCTTTGCCGCAAGGCCGTACACATGCTCGCCCGTGCGGTCGCCGCCTGTGAAGGCGACTTTCGCGACGTGCGGGTGCGTAATCAGCGGCTCGCCCACTTCATTCCCGAAACCGGTAACGATATTGACGACACCCGGCGGAAACCCCGCGCGTTCGAACAACTCGCCGAAGACGAGCGCGGAAACAGAGGAGAACTCCGAAGGCTTCCAGATG
>CAZXCO010001036.1:0-9953 GCA_964639095.1 uncultured Solibacteraceae bacterium | reverse complement strand
AGAGGCCGCTCCACAACCCGGATTCCAGGGACCTGGAGCGCTTCCAGCACGACTTCGCGCGTGATGCCCGGCAGACAGCCTTCGCTCAGCGGAGGCGTCGCGACTTCCTCTCCGAACGCGGCAAATATGTTGGCCGAGGTGCACTCCGCCGCCCGGCCGAATTCGTTCAACAGAATCACCTCGTCCAGCCCCTGTTCCTGTGCGCGCTCGGCCCATCGGAGATTCTGCGCCCACGAGAGAACCTTGGCACGGGTGAAATCGCTGGCGGCATACCGCGCGTGCGGTTGAATTCCCAGACGCACGCTGTCTCCCCAGTGTTTGGAATCGGCAGTGAGGGCGATCGTATCGCTCGCGTGGCCGCTGCCTGGCCCCTCCCAGAACCCTCCCCGATTGCGCACGACCACGAGGCGCATCGTGCAATCGGGAGCCTGGTTGCGCTCTGCCAGGCGCATGAGCTCCCGCTCGAGCCCAGCCGGATCGGCCGGCATTTCGACGTTCAGCAACTGCGCATCGCGTGACAGGCGCGCCCAGTGGCGCTCCCAGGCGAACAACGCCCCCTCCGCCACCCGCAGAGTGGTGAACACACCCCATCCCGAGAGCAGACCGACCTGGCCGGGAAACAACGCCGCGTCAGCCGCCTCTCTGATTTTTCCGTTGTGGAAAACGTAGCGATGCATCTTGATTGAATCCGTATCCTATTTCAGCATTGCGTCACGTTTGGCCTTGAACTCCGTACCCTGCTTCCATTCGGGGAACGCGGGGTTCTGCGCGACTTTATCGCCGATCTCGAAGAACACTCGCAGGTCATCGACCGCGCCCGAGAGATCCCAGTCCGGTTTCACCTCGTCGGAGGGCTTGTGGTAGTCGTGCTCGGTGAAATAGTCCGCCTTCTCTTTTCCGTAACCCGGCGGCTTGCCGATGAAATTCCGGCCGGCGTCGGGATCGAGCGCCGGCACCCCCTGTTTGGCAAACTCGAAGTGGTCTGAGCGGTAATAGAAGCCCTTGCCCGGATCGGGGTCGCCGCGCACGGTTCGGCCGCGTTCTTTGAGAACTTCAGTCGCCGTATCGTCCAGCGTCGACATCCCGAGGCCGATGAGCGTCATGTCGGATGTTTTGCCCCAGGTATTCAACTCGTCCATGTTGATGTCGGCCAGGGTATTTTTCAGCGGATAGAGCGGGTTCAGTGCATAATATTCCGATCCGAGCAGGCCCTGCTCCTCGGCGGTTACGGCCAGGAAGAGAATCGATCGTTTCGGCGCCGGCGAGAGTTTCGTATAGGCCCGCGCGATCTCGAGCAGGCCGGAGGTTCCGGCCGCATTGTCGTTCGCGCCGTTGTAGATCTGGTCGCCCTTCAGCTCGGGATCCTTCCCCAGATGGTCCCAGTGGGCCGTGTAAATCACGTATTGGTTCCGGAGCGAAGGATCGCTGCCTTCCAGCTTCGCCAGAACGTTGTGCGAATCGATTTTGCGCAGCGTGTTGTCGATGCGGAAGCTCGCGGTCGCGCCGGCGAGCGTCACGGGCTTGAAGTCCTTGCGCAGCGCGGCTTTCTTCAGCGATGCCAGATCGAGCCCGGCCATCCGGCAAAGCTCGTTGGCTTTGTCGTAAGTGATCCAGCCTTCCAGGGGCACACGGCCCATGTTGTTGTCGGGCCGCTGGATTCCGAAATTCTCGCTGCCCCAGCTGCCGGCGACGACTTCGAAGGGGTATCCCGCGGGTCCTGTCTCGTGAATGATGATAGCCGCGGCAGCGCCCTTTTGCGAGGCGATTTCATATTTGTAGGTCCAACGGCCGTAGTAAGTCATCGCCGCGCCCTTGAACATTTTGTCGTCGAGTTTCGAAGGGTCGTTGGGGTCGGGTATGGCGGGATCATTAATGAGCATCAGGATCGTTTTGCCCTTGACGTCGACGTTCTTGTAGTCGTCCCAGCCATACTCGGGGGCGACGACGCCGTACCCGACAAAGACAATCCCGGAATTCCTGACGCTGACCTCCGGAACATACCGGCTGGAAACGGCGATGTAGTCCTTCTTGTCCGCCAGCGCCAGCTTCCGGCCCCGCACGGCGATATCCGGATGCGACTTCGAGGTGATTCCCGCAAGCGGCACGTTCTGCAGATAAGTCCCGTTGGGATTACCCGGCTGTAGCCCCATCTGGTGAAACTGGCCCTGCAGCCAGGCGATGGTCTTTTCTTCGCCCAAAGTTCCGGGCTTGCGGCCTTCGAAATCGTCGGAGGAAAGCTTCTTGATTTCGCTCAGGAGCGAATTGGAATTGATGGTGTCGGCTGCGGTCTGGAAGTTCTGCCGCGGGTCCTGCGAGCACGATCCGAGAACCACCAGCAATGCCAGCACGGTTTTCTTCATCGGTACGATTGTGTCACTTCCCGGCCGCACACGTCCTGGCGGCCGCGCATCAGGCGCCAGCGGCGGGCTGCTGCTGCGTCATGCAGTGCAGCGTGCCCAGGCCCCACACGAGTTCGACGCAGTTGATCCCCACCACGGTGCGGTCCGGAAAACATTCGGCGAGGACATTCAGCGCCACGCGGTCGTTGGGATCGTTGAAGGTGGGAACGAGCACGGTGCGGTTGGCGATATAGAAATTCGCGTAGCTCGCCGGCAGCCGCTGGCCGTCAAAGTAGAGCGGCGCCGGCATCGGGAGCCGTCGGGCGCGCACGGGACAGCGGCGCAGAATTTCCCAGTTCTCCCGCAGCGGCTCGTAATTGGCGTCGTGCGGATCGTCTTCCGAAACAATCACCACGGTGTCGGGGCCGGTAAAGCGGGCGAGATCGTCGATGTGGCCGTGGGTGTCGTCGCCGGCGATGCCATTGCGCAGCCAGAGAACGCGATCGATTCCGAGATAATAGGCGAGCGCGGCCTCGATCTCCGCGCGCGACCGGCCGGGGTTGCGCTGCTGCACGGGGCTGAGAAGACATTCCTCTGTGGTCAGCAGGAGACCGGCTCCGTTGACATCCACGCTGCCGCCTTCGAGCACCATGCCAGGCCGCCACCAGTCCACATCGGCAAGCCGCGGGATCGCGCCGCCGGCGGCTTCGTCACGCAGGTGGTTGTCGTATTTGGCCCAGCCGTTGAAGCGCCATTTGACGGCTGCGACCTCGCCCGCGGCGTTCCTCACAAAGAGCGGCGCGAAGTCGCGGGCCCATACGCGGTCGGTGGGCATTGGATAAAACTCGACGGCCTCCCACTGCACGCCGGTCTTGTCGAGCACATCGCGCGCGTTCTGCTCGGCATCATCGTTCTGGAGCAGAATGCGCACCCGCTCCACCTGCGAGAGTTTGCGCACGATTTCTCCGTAGACCCACGGAATCGGCTCGAAGCGTCCGGGCCAGTCGTCCTGGTTGTGCGGCCATGCAATCCAGGTGGCTTCGTGGGGTTCCCACTCGGCGGGCATGCGAAACCCGAGCGAACGCGGAGTCTCTGCGGGGGGCGCCGCCGTATCCGGACCGGGCGTCACGACAGGAACCGGCTCGTCAGGCTGCCATAGGCATCGATCCGGCGGTCACGCAGAAAGGGCCAGTTGCGGCGGACCTCTTCCATCTGCGCCGGGTCGCATTCGACAATCAGAGTCTCTTCCTTGTCGTGCGATGCCTCAGCGAGGACGCGGCCGAACGGATCGCTCACAAACGAAGCGCCCCAGAATTCGAGACCCTTTTCCTCCGGCCCTTCGAAACCCACGCGGTTGACGGCGGCCACATAAATCCCGTTCGCGATGGCATGGGCGCGCTGCATGGTGCGCCAGGCGTCATGCTGCGCTGCCCCATACTGCGCTTTCTCGGCCGGATGCCACCCGATCGCAGTCGGATAAAAGAGAATATTGGCGCCGGTGAGAGCCGCGAGACGGGCGGCTTCGGGATACCACTGGTCCCAGCAGACCAGCGTGGCGATGCGGCCGAATTTCGTATCGAACGACCGGAAACCCAGATCGCCCGGCGTGAAGTAGAACTTTTCGAAGAAAAGCGGATCGTCCGGAATGTGCATCTTGCGGTAACGCCCGAGCAGCTTTCCATCCGCATCGATCACGACCGCGGTGTTGTGATAGAGGCCCGCGGCCCGCCTTTCGAAGAGCGACGCGATAATGACGACGCCCAGTTCGGCGGCCAGCGGGCCGAGGCGCTCGGTCGAAGGGCCGGGAATGGACTCCGCGAGGTCGAACAGCCGCGCGTCCTCTTCCCGGCAGAAATACTGCGAGCGGAACAACTCCTGCAGACAGACGATCTGGCCGCCCCGGCGCGCGGCTTCGCGGATACGTTCCACTGCATGGTCGAAATTTTTCTGCGGATCGAGGCCGCACGCCATCTGCACCAGGGCAATCCGGAAGGTTTCAGGGGGCACAGAGACCATTTTAGGTGGCGCGCTGACACGGACAAAAGAGCGCAGGGCTACAATCGGCCTTGGCCGATTTAATTCTTTTCGATATCGACGGCACACTGGTGCGCCGGGCGGGTCCGCATCACCGGCAGGCGTTGGTGGATGCGGTCCGGCAGGTGACCGGAACGGAAACCACCACAGACGGAATCCCGGTGCATGGCATGCTCGATCCCGATATCCTTGCCCGGATGATGCGGGCCGCCGGGCTGCCGCACGAGCGGATCATGGCGGCCATGCCCGCCATCATCGAGGCCGCTCAGGATATTTATCAGACCACCGTTCCCGACCTGCGCGACAAGACCTGCCCGGGGGTCACCCCGCTTCTCGATCACCTCCGGGAGCAGGGGACAGCGCTCGCTCTGGTGACCGGTAATCTGACGCGAATCGCCTGGCGCAAACTGGAGCAGGCCGGTCTCGCCCGCTACTTCCGTTTCGGCGCCTTCGGGGAGATGGCCGCCACGCGGGGCGCTCTGGCGCGGCTCGCCATCGAGCAGGCGCGGCGCGAAGGCATTCAGGGCGGCAACATTTCGCTCGTGGGCGACGCGCCTCAGGACGTCCTCGCCGCGCGGGAAAACGGGATTCGCGCCATCGCCGTGCGCACGGGTGTTACCCCGCCCGAAGACCTGGCGGCCTCCAGTCCCGACCTGCTGCTCGACGATTTAACGCAACTGGACCCCTCGATCATCTAAAATAAAGCGTTGCCCCACAGTTCCTCCTCCCGGCCCTCCAACTGGCCTTTGCTTTATACAGCCGTTGCTCTGACGACGCTCGCGACTCTGCTGCTGGAGCTTTCGCTGACGCGTATCTTCTCGGTCGTCTTCTACTACCACTTTGCGTTCCTCGCCATTTCGATCGCACTGTTCGGCCTTGGAGTGGGCGGCGTCTTCTCCTATGTGATTTCGGGATGGCCGGGCACGCTCTACCGCAAACTGGGAACGGTCAGCCTGATCAATGCGGGACTGGTTCTGGCGGCGGTCCTGTTCGTGCTGACGAGAGGCGCGGAAGTTGGCACGCTCGATCTGGGTCTCATTTACTTCACGACCGCGCTGCCGTTTCTCGGCTCGGGGATCATCGTCTCGCTCGTCATTGCCGACACCATCGAGCGGGTGGACCGCATTTATTTCTTCGACCTGCTGGGCGCCGCCGGAGGATGTCTGGCTCTCGTGCTCCTGCTGAACACGTTTGGCGGGGAAAACACCGTGATCGCCGTTTCCGTCCTGTTCGCCGCGGCCGCGGCGACATGGTTCAGCCTCGCGGGAATGCGCTATGGCCGGATCGCCAGCGTATTCGCCGGCCTCCTGCTGACCATGATGGTTATCGGCAATACCAAGTATCACTTCATCGAAGTGCGTTACGCCAAGGGCGAGAAGCTGCACCAGGAGCAGTACACGAAATGGAACAGCATTTCGCGCATCGGCATGGCGAAGCACGACGGCGGCGAGATGATTTACATCGACGCCGATGCCTCCACCGGAATCGCGGATTTCGACTTCAATCATCTTTCGCAGACAGACCTCGGTTACCTGTTGCACCAGGGGCCGAGCATCCCCTATAACCTGCGGCCGGGCGCGAAAACGCTGGTCATCGGGCCGGGCGGCGGCTGGGACGTTTCGCGCGCCCTGGCTTCGGGCAGCCACGATGTCACGGGCGTCGAGATCAATCCCATCATCGGCACCGACATCATGCGGAAGCGCTTCCCGCATCTGAGCAACCGCCTTTATCTCCGGCCCGATGTCCATATTCACATCGAAGACGGACGCAGCTTCGTGCGCCGCAGTCCGGAGAAATATCAGGTGATCCAGGCGACGCTGGTGGATACCTGGGCTTCGACGGCGGCGGGGGCTTTCGCACTTTCCGAGAACAACCTCTATACGACGGACGCTTTCCGCGACTACCTTTCCCATCTCACCGATGACGGTCTGCTTACGTTCACGCGCTGGGGGTTCGATCCGCCGCGGGAATCGCTGCGGCTGGTTTCGCTGGCGATCTCCGCGCTGGCCGATCTGGGCGAACACGACCCCGCGCGCCACGTCCTGGTGGGACGCAGCGGCGGCAAGGCGGATCTCGCGGGCTGGGGCGCCCAGGACACGGTCATCATTTCGCGCAAGCCCATTTCCGATGCGGATGCGGCCCGGGCGCGAGCCGCGTTCGAGGCCGCGCATATGAGCGCCGTCTATGTTCCGGGCGACAGCGCGCACAATCAGTTCGGCGAACTCCTGCTGGCGAAAGATCCGCTTGCGTACGAGCGCAATTACGAATTCGACATTACGCCGGTGAGCGACGATCGGCCGTTCTTCTTCTATACGGTGCAGCCCCGCGATGTGACGCAGTTTCTGCTGAGCAGTTCCCGGGCGGCTGACGTGAAGGTGAACGTGGCGGTGCCGAAGCTGTTTTCGGCGCTCATCGTCAGCATCGTCGCGGTGGTGGTGATCCTTCTGCTTCCACCGCTGGTGCTGGGGACGAAGCTGCCGCGGGAGCGCTCGGTGCGGTCGTTTCTGCTGTATTTTCTGGCGATCGGCGCGGGGTACATTCTGATCGAAGTGGCGCTGATCCAGAAGTTCGTGCTGTTCCTCGGGCACCCCACTTACGCCCTGACCGTGGTGATTTTCTCGATGCTGGTGTCGAGCGGCCTGGGCAGTTTTCTCAGCCGCAGGCTGGTGGGCGACCGGAACGGACGGCTGATCGGCGCGCTGGCGATCGCGGCGGCGCTGGTCGGGATACTGGCGGCCATCGTCCAGCCGTTGCTGTCCGCAGGTGTCGGACTGCCGCTGCCGGTCAAGATGATCGCGACGGTGTTTCTGATCGCTCCGGCGGGTTTCGTCATGGGGATCCCGTTTCCCACAGGACTGCGGCTGCTTGAACAGCGCCATGAGCCTTCCGTGCGGTGGGCGTGGTCTCTGAATGCCGCCGCGAGCGTGATGGGGTCGGTGTGCGCTCTCGTGCTGGCGCTGTATCTGGGGCTGGTCGAAACGATGCTGATCGGAGGCAGCCTTTATCTGTGCGCGCTGGCGGTTATTGTCGTCAGCCCGACGGTGCAGGAACGCGTTACGCCCCGGGTTTCGGCAGTGGTCTCGGCGTGAGAACGTTGACGCGCGACGGCGATCTGCCGGCCTCGACCTTCAGGATTTTGCAAACCACCTGGGCCGCCTGAACCGGCGAGACAACGCGAGTGATGTGCCCCTGGGCGTCGAGCCCGGCAAAGACGAGCACTTCCGGGTTGGGAACGAAGATCTCGGCGACCCGAAGGATCTCATTTCCGGCATGGAAGAAGACGGCGAGTTCCTGGTCGTCTTTCAGCGGGCGCTGCATGGCCTGGATCTGCCCCACGATGACGGCGCCGGTATCGGAAGCCGGCGCAGGTCTGGGCTCGGCCGGTTTCGCGGTCTTCGCCGGATCGGACGGCATGACGGCATCGAGAACGCTGTTCTTTGTGCTCTCGATAGCCTGGCTCGCGAGCGTTTTTCCGAGGCTGCCGATCGTCATGTCTTCGATGCTAGCATTGTCTTCCGGAATACACCTGTGATCAACACGCTCCTTTCACGCGCATCGGTCAAAGCGCTGGGCGAGCCCGGCCCCGATGACGCTCAACTGCGAACGATATTCGAAGCCGCCATGCGCGCCCCCGACCATGGAAAACTGCGGCCATGGCGGTTTTTCGTGATCCGCGGCGAGGCTCGCAGCCGCCTGAGTGAACTGTTCGTCGAAGGCGTGAAACGGCGTGAGCCTGAGGCCACGGAAGCGCAGATCGAGAAGGAGCGCGGCAAGCCACTGAGCGCGCCCGTAACCATCGCAGTGGTGGCGAAGACGGTTGCCGGCCACAAGGTTCCAGAGATCGAGCAGCTTCTGTCGGCCGGTGCGGCCGCGATGAACATCCTCAACGCCATTCACGCCCTGGGATTCGCCGCGAAGTGGGTGACGGGCGCAAACTGCTACGACGCGGAGTTCCGCAGGCAGTTCGGGCTGGAAGCCGCGGATCAGCTTATCGGCTTCATCCACACGGGTACGCCCGCCGCGAACACCCCGCCGCCCGAGCGGCCGGACCCGGCTCAGTTCGTCGTTGAATGGAAATAGAAGCGGAGTGGAAACAGATCCCGGGGCTCAGATGAGCAACGATTCGATCCGATTGGCGTAGACCATCTGCTCCTCCGGCCACCAGCCGAAAACGGTGAATCGCCCCTCCTGCGACGCCACCAGGGCGATCGCATCCCGCTGGTCGTGAGTAAACTGCGCCGCCGAGAGATGCCGGGTGCCGCCGAGCATGCCGGCCTCGCCGACTACTCTGCCTGTTCCTTCGATCGCTTCGGTCATGATGACGCTGTCCACCTGCGCCCAGCCTGTCCGGCGGATGATTTTTGCGCCGAACGCCAGCAGATGGTAGTCGTCGGTGATGATGGTGGCGCCGTCAACCGCGGTCAGGCCCGCGATTCCATCCACCAGTTTTCGCAGAGCCGTTTGCCAGCGCCCGCGCGATTGCTCGTCTGGCGTCTCGCGTATCAGGTCCCCAAGGGCCTGAAATGCCGGTGCGATCGAATAGGTCATCGGATGCAGGATGGATTCCCGCCACGACTCCGTTCGCGCGGGCGCCACGAGCAGCGTACCGCCCTTGCCGTGTGCCCGCATCGAGACGGCGAGCTGGATCAGGACGTTCACGGAGTCGGATGAAATCACGTCCGCCTGAAGCCCCAGCAGGCGCGTGAGCCGTTCGGGACATCCGGGCGAAGATGCCGCGCCCTGGTCGACCACTTTGATCTCGTCGCCCTGCAGCACGGCGACGTTCACGAATTTGCCGGAATCGTCGCTGCGACTGTGCTTGATGACGAGCAGGCCGGGCGCCACCACTTCCAGCACGAAGCAGAAGCGCGGCAGCTTTCGCGTCGCGCCCCAGATCGCAAGACCGCTCTGGTCGCGCCAGACACACAGATGAATTCCCGGGCGCTCCACGGCCGGGCCGAGGCGCGTGAGGGGCTGCGAGGCGAGAGGAACGGGGCGCTCGAACCGCAGGGGAGAATCGACCTGGCCGGGCGCGACGAAGGCGAGGGAGATCCGCGGCGTATAGATCTCTTCGCGGCGCAGGCTCGCCCAGAAGGCTACGTCGATGATGTCCTCGACGGTTTGAAGATCGGGAAGCGGCGCGAGCCCGGGCTGCGGCTCCGTGAGATGGCGGGCGTAATGCGGATAAATTCTGGCGGCAGCCGCTCGCGCGGCAGGGTATGCCGGTTGTGTCATGCGACGCGAGAGCGTTCGATTCCGTGAGATTATCACGCGGCCGGCCGCGCCGCTTAAAGGCGGGGTGGCAGCACTCGCGCGGTGAGCGTCGCCGGCTGATCGAACCACTCCAGTGTAACCGGATCCGTCTCGTTCGCCGGCGAAAAGACCAGCGGCCTGCGTCTTTCCATTCCGGAGCCGTCGGCCGTGAAAGCCAGACCGCATCCCGGGCTCCCGTCGATCGGGACGCGGCGGATGAGATTGCCGTTCAGATCCAGTTCCACCCATTCGTTGTGGCTGGGGATCCATTCCTGCCCGGGCAAGCACGCCGACCCGGTCGCGCGCGAGGGCGATTCGCATCGTCTG
>CAZXCO010001035.1:0-8360 GCA_964639095.1 uncultured Solibacteraceae bacterium | reverse complement strand
TTTAATGGAAATAACTAGAGTGCGGCAGCAAATAGTTGAAACAAATTTCTCGCGCGTGCATCACTTATAAGGCTCTGATTTTCCGGATGCCACTGCACGCCGATTACGAAGCGTTTGTCCGGCCGCTCCACTGCTTCGATGACGCCATCTTCGGGGTCGCGCGCGGAGACGTGCAGCGCCTCGCCCACTCTGCCGATGGCCTGATGATGCCGCGAGTTGACGTTCCACGTGAGCGGTTCGCCTCCAATGGCCGCGAGGCGCGAGCCGGCCGCCACCTCCACTGGATGCGCCGGTAACCCGGGTTCCCCGTTCCTGACGCGATGACGATCGCTGGTCCGTAAGTGCTGGATCAGCGTTCCGCCCTGCTGAACGTTCAGGATCTGAATTCCGCGGCAGATGGCGAGCAGTGGAATATCGCGGTCGAGGGCCTGTTGAATCAGATCGCACTCCAGCCGGTCCCGAGCATCGTCCGGCGCGCTGTCCTCGGCATGCGGCGTCTCGCCGTAAAGCGCGGGATTCACGTCAGTGCCACCCATCAGCAGAAGACCGTGGAAATTTTCGGGAACGGCGGCGCCTGGGGAAGTAAAAACCGGCTCCATGCCGGCATTTCGCAGCGCCTGCTCGTACGGCCGGACGTAATCCTGCTTCCAATATCCTGGGGAACCACACACCGCCAGCACACTCTTCATCTGCTACTTCGAGGTTACTATGCGGGCTGGTGCATCACGGGACAGGCCTCGCATCCGGGCGGCCCGGTGGATTCCGGATCCGCCGCGAATTTCTACCTGTCCCGCGTCGATTTCCTACATCAAAGCAGTCGGACGCCGCTCCCAGGACATGCCCTTTTCCTTCGAAACGGTTTCCACATCCTTCACAAATCCAGTGGCGGTTGTGAGCATGTGGTGCAGGTCATTGCCGAGGCTGATGAACGGGAATCCTTTGTCGAGGAACTCGCCGACCCGCGAGGTCCCGAACAGGAAAAGGCCAAGGATCACGTTGTTCTTTTTGGCCGCTGCGCGCAGCTTATCCGTCGCGGCCGTCAGTTCCGGCGAGAAATACATATCGGGGAACTTGTATTTCTCATAGAGGCCCATCGACATGCAAAGATCGTTCTGTCCCAGAAACAGGATGTCGACGCCCGGTACGGCGGCGATTTCCTCGATATTTTCGATGCAATCGGCTGTCTCGACCTGCAGCGCCTTGATCACGTTCTCGTTGGACGCGCCGGCGTAGCCGAGCAGGCCCTTCTTGTTCATCGAGCGTTGCGGGAAATAGACCGACCGCGTGCCGGCCGTGGGATAAAGCATGCAACTGATAGCCTGCCGCGCCTCTTCGGCGTTGTTGATATACGGCACGAGGACGCCGTCGGCGCCCGTATCGAGCGACTGCTGGATCCCGGCGCGGTCGTGGTACCCCGCGACGCGCACCAGCGACTTGGCGCCGCCGCTCGCAATGCCCGCGAGCATGGCCGAGAGCGTTTCAAACCCCATCGGCCCGTGCTGCGCGTCCACCAGCAGCCAGTCATAGCCGCTGTGGGCCAGTTGCTCCGCTACCGTGGGGCTGTGCGAGTTGACGAACAAGCCCAGTTTCGGCTTGCCCGCGCGCAGGTCTTTCTTAAACTCCGCTCCGCTGAGTACGTCACTCATCTGATCTGAAACTCTCCTGATGTGCGGCAAGCGTCGTGTCGCAATACCGGTGCTCGCCTGCGAAAGTGATTTGGCTGAATTGATTCGACCTTGACGATTGTACATCGCGGACGTGCGCGACGGCGTTTTCCGGCCCTTCGACGGTACTCCGGGTTCCCCCGCGCCCCGGATTCGCGCGATCCCCTAAACTGGAGTAACCGTGACGGTTTGTTACATCGATGCCTTCTCCGGAATCGCCGGAGATATGCTCGTCGGGGCGCTGGCGGATGCCGGCGCCGGGCCGGAAGCGATCTCGCGCGCGCTCGATTCGTTCGCCGTCGGAGCGACGGTCGAGTGGGAGCGCGTTCAGCGCCGCGGAGTCAGCGCCAGGAAATTCCGGGTGGTGGTCAATGAGACGCCGAAACACCGTCACCTCAGCGGGATTCTCAAACTGATCGAGGCGGCCGACCTCCCCGACGCCGCGCGGGCCAAAGCCGAGCGTGTCTTCCGCGTTCTGGGCGAAGCGGAAGCGGCGATTCACGGCGTGGATATCGACAAGATTCACTTTCATGAAGTCGGCGCGGTCGACTCGATCTGCGACATCGTGGGGACCTGTCTCGCACTCGAACTGCTGGGAGTGGAACGCCTGTGTTGCTCGGCCATCAACGTGGGCAGCGGTGTCGTCAACACGGAGCACGGTCTTCTTCCGGTCCCCGCGCCGGCGACCGCCCGGCTGCTCGAGGGCAAGCCGATCTACTCGCGCGGGCCCGCGTTCGAACTGACCACCCCTACGGGCGCGGCCATTGTCGCCGCGCTTGCCACCGGGTTCGGCGCCATGCCCGCGATGCGCCTCAAAGCCATCGGCTACGGGGCGGGGGATCGGGACTTCCCCGAGCACGCGAATGTGGTCCGGGTGATGATCGGGGAAACCACAGGGGCGGCGGAAGCGACGGAGGTCACGGTCATCGAGGCCAATATCGACGACGCCTCGCCGCAGATCATCGGCTACGCCATGGAACTCATGCTGCAGGCGGGCGCGCTCGACGCCGTTATCATTCCGGCCCAGATGAAGAAAGGCCGCCCCGGCGTCGTGTTTCAGGTGATTGCGGAGAATCACCGGCGCGAGGAACTCGCCGCCATCCTCTTCCGCGAAACGACCACGCTCGGGATCCGCTTCCACACCGCGGAGCGCCGCGTGCAGAGCCGCGAGTGGATCGGCGTCAACACGCCCCACGGAGTTGTCCGCGTCAAAGCGGGTGATCACGGTTTTGCTCCGGAATACGAAGACGCGCGCAGAATCGCGGAGGTCTCGGGAATTCCCCTCAAGGAAGTCCTTGCCGAAGCGGCTTACGCATACTTAAAACAAAAGCGATGAAATATTACTTAACGACGCCGCTTTACTACGTCAACGCCGCACCGCACATCGGCCATTCCTATACGACGCTCGCCGCCGACACCATCAAGCGGTTCAAGCGCATGCAGGGCTACCAGGTGCATCTCACGACCGGCACCGATGAACACGGTCAGAAGATCGAGCGCTCCGCGCAGGCCTCCGGTAAGTCGCCGGAAGACTTCACCGCCCTCGTTTCGGATGAGTTTCGCGCCCAGTGGGACGCCCTTGGCATCCGGTACGACCACTTCATCCGCACTACGAATCCCAGCCACCACGAAACCGTGCGCTGGCTCTTCCACCGGTGCAAAGCCAATGGTTATGTCTACAAGGGTAGTTACACCGGCCAGTACTGCGTCTTTGACGAGCTTTATGTGAACGACGCCAAACCGGGCGACAACTGTCCCGATTGCGGGCGGCCCACCGAGACCGTCACCGAAGAGAATTACTTCTTCAAGCTCTCCGCCTTCACGGAGAGGCTGCTGAAGCATTATGAGGATAATCCCGATTTCATTGCGCCCGAATCCCGCCGCAACGAAGTCATCAGCTTCGTGCGCGGAGGATTGCAGGATCTCTCGATCTCACGGACGACGCTGAAGTGGGGAATTCCGCTCGAAGGCAAGCACGTCGCCTACGTCTGGTTCGATGCGCTGATCGGATATATCAGCGCCGTGAAGGATGCGAACCTCTGGCCCGCCGATCTGCACCTGATCGGCAAGGAGATCCTTCGCTTCCATGCGGTCTTCTGGCCCGCTTTTCTGATGGCTGGAGATGTGCCGCTGCCGAAGCGGATTTTCGCCCATGGCTGGCTGCTCTTCGAAAACGACAAGATGAGCAAAACGCGCGGGAACATCGTGCGCGCCGAACCCATTCGCCAGGTGATGGGGCTCGAAGCCCTGCGTTACTTCCTGTTCCGCGAGGTGGTCGTCGGGCAGGATGGCAGCTTCAGCTACGACGCGCTGGTGGGCCGTTATAACGCCGAACTCGCCAACGGCCTGGGTAACCTTGCCAGCCGCACCCTGACGATGATCCGGCAATATCGCGACGGCGTCATTCCCGGCGCGTCCCGCGATTTGCATCAGGCGCACCCGCTGGCCGCTCCGGCGCGCGACGCCATCGATGCCGCCACGCGCGCTTTCGACGCGTTCGAGTTCTCTCGCGGTCTGGAGGCGATCTGGTCGCTGCTTTCCGCGGTGGATAAGTTCATCGTGGAGCAGGCGCCGTGGAAGCTCGCCAAGTCCACCGATCCAAAGACCGTGCAGGCGCTCGACGACGCTCTCTATGCCTCGGCGGACGCCCTGCGCATCGTGGTTGCCCTGTTATATCCGCTGCTCCCCGAATCGACCGCCCATATCTGGTCGCAGCTCGGCATGTTGCAGCCCATCGAGGAAGTCCAGATCGTTCAGCTCGCCTGGGGGCAGTTGATGACCGATCAGAAAATCGGGATGATCGCGCCGGTGTTTCCGCGCATCGAAGCGAAGACTGCGATCGACCGGATGCGCGCCCTCGAAGAAGAGGAGAGCGCCCGCCAGGCGAAGCTGCTGGGCAAGCCGGCGCCTTCAAAGGAGCCGGCGGCCGGAGTTCTGCCGCCTTCCCCGAAGATCGATATCGAGGATTTCGGCAAAGTGGATCTCAGGGTCGGCCAGGTAATTTCGGCCGAACGGGTGAAAGGCGCCGACAAACTTCTGCATCTGAAAGTCGATATCGGCGAACCGGAACCGCGCACCATCGTGGCGGGCATCGCCATGGTTTACCAGCCTGAAGCTATGGTCGGCCGCAAGGTGGTGATCGTGGCCAATCTGCATCCGCGCAAGCTGCGGGGCATCGAATCGAACGGCATGATCGTGGCGGCGTCGCTCGAAGGCGGCCAGCCCATTCTCGCCGGTTTTCTTGAGGACGTTCCGGTTGGCGCTCGCCTGAAATAGCGCGCCGCTATTTCTTCAGATAGCGATCGAACCACTCGATCGAGCGCCTGATGGCGTCGATCTGGTTTTCGCGTTTTGCGAAACCGTGTCCTTCGTTTGGGTAATAGTGGGCCGAGACGGTCCGGCCCTCTTTCCGGAGAATCTCCACGACCTGGGCGGCTTCCTCTTTGGGAACCCGGATGTCGTTTTCGCCCTGCAGCACCAGAAGCGGCGCCGTCGCATTGCGGATGAAGGTGATGGGGGAGTCGTCCGTGTAGACCTTATGGTCCTTCACCGGATCTCCCAGCAGGGACCTCTGATACTGCTGCAGAGAGGCGTCCTCATGCTGCAGCATTGTGAACCAGTTGATGATGCCGTATTCTTCCACCGCCGCGGCCCAGAGCCGGGGCATTTTGCCGATGGCCATCAGCGTCATGTAGCCGCCGTAAGATCCACCCGTGATGCCGACGCGATTGGGGTCAACGTAGCCCGTTTCGATCAGAAACTTCCTGGCGAACACTTCATCCTGCAGGTCGCCGCCGCCGAGGTCCTGATGATTCAACTGCTGGAACTCGAGTCCGTACCCTGTTGACCCGCGAACGTTCGGCGCGATGCAGACGTAACCCCGCGACGCGAATGCCGCCGCGCTCCGGTTGAATGTGTCCACCGTCTGTCCGGTGGGGCCACCATGAGGCAGGACGATGCCGGGATTGGATCCATTGCGCCGGATGTTGTAAGGCAGCCAGACAAAAGCGCTGATCATTTTGCCGTCGAAACTCCGGTAATGCACAAGCTGGGAGGGCGGAATGCTGCCGGGGGCCAGACCGGCCAGCGCGGAAAACGTGAGCTGTTTCGAGGTCTGTCCGGCGAGCGAATAGATCCACAGATCGGCCGGTCTCTGTGAACTCTGGTGCGAGATCAGGAGCCGGTCTCCCGACGGCGAGAAGGCGGAAGGCCGGCCGGCGAACCCCGACACGCCTTCGGGGAAATCGATTTTCTGCGCCTTCAGAGAAGCGCGATCCACGAGATAGAGCTCGGTCCGCCCGTCTTCGTTAACGTCCCAGGTAAAACGATCGCCTTTGGGAGAGAAGTCGCCGGGCTCGGCGTCCCAGCGCATGTCCGTCACCCAGGTGAGTTTGTGCGAGGCGATGTTTAGAAGCGCGACATTTTGAAATCCACCCTTTTCGTTCGAACCGATCAGGGCCGTCGATCCATCCGGAGAAATATCGCCGAAACTGTAGAGAATCGGCTGGCGATGCGGGGTAAGATTCTCGGTCCGGCCTGTCGCCGCGTCGATGCGGTACAGGTCGGAGTCGGTGCCGTCGACATTGGCGCGTATGGCGTAAAGGAATCTGCCGTCCGGGCTCCACGCCACGGGGAACCAGGAGCGGTCCGCCGCTTTTTCGTTCGTCAGGACCTTCACGGCTCTGGTCCGCCAGTCCAGGACCGCGACATTCGAACTGCCGGAGGTCTTCCGCCTGTGGGTGAGGGCGAGCCGGTCGCCTTTCGGAGCCCACAGGGCGCCCGTTTCCGAAATATCGCGTGTCCGGGTGAGATTCACCGGTTCGCCGCCCGCCGCGGGTATGGCGAAGAGATCGTAATACTCACCGCCTCCGAAGTCCTGGCTATAGACGATCGACTTGCCGTCGGGCGACCACACGGCCCCCAACTCGCGATCGTCCGACTGAGAAAGCTGAATGGGCCAGCCCCCGTCGGCGGAAACCTTCCACAGGTTGGCGCGGCCGGTCAGGTTCGTTGTGAAGACGATTTCGCGGCCGTCGGGCGACCAGGCGGGTCCGCTGACGTTTCGGGTGTAAAACAGCTCGTCGATCCCGATGGGCGCAGCCTTCGGATTGACCGGAGCGGCGAGCTTTCGGGGATCGGTGGCGGCTCTGTCGTCGGGCGATCTCACGCCGGCGAGCAGCGCAGCCGAGAACAGCAGACAAGCCAGCGACAACCGTTTCATGCGCCGAGTATACTGGAAAAACGATTTGCCGACTGCCTCCGCGGGGTTCACGGACTCCCACTGCCATCTTGACGACAAGCGTTTTGCGGACGACGTCGACGCCGTTCTTGACCGCGCCCTTGCGGCGGGCGTCACACGCATTCTGACCATCGGAACAGGCGATGGGCCACCCGAAATCGACCGCGCGGTGCGGCTCGCGGAGCGCTATCCGCAGGTCTGGGCCTCGGTCGGAGTCCACCCGCACGACGCCGCGAAGATGGTCCCGCGCACTTATGACGACCTGCGCGCGCTGGCATCGCACCCGAAAGTCCTCATTTTCGGCGAAATCGGCCTCGACTACCATTACGATTTTTCGCCCCGCGAGGTCCAGCGGGAGACTTTTATCGAACAACTGAAGCTGGCACGCGCGGCCGGCCTGTCTGTCACCATCCATACCCGCGAGGCCTGGGGGGATACGGTCGCCATTCTCCGCGAGCACTGGTCGGGTCCGGGTATCCTGCATTGTTTTACCGGCGGCCCGGACGAGGCGCGGGAGGCCCTCGACCTCGGGTTTCATCTCAGCTACGGGGGCGTGCTGACGTTCAAAACCGCTGAAAACGTTCGGGATTCAGCCCGCATCACGCCTGACGACCGCCTGCTGATCGAGACCGACGCCCCGTACCTCGCGCCCGTGCCGTATCGCGGCAAGCGCAACGAACCGGCCATGATGGTCGAAACCGCACGTACGCTCGCCGGGATTCGGGGCGTCACACCGGAAGCGATTGCCACCCTGACGACAGCCAACTTCGAACGTGTGTTTTTGCGCTCACGGAGCATGACCCGTTACACTGATGATTCCGATGGAAACTGAACGGATAGGACAGGCTCTCTCCACGCGCGAGATCTTCAATCTCGTCAGCGAGGACCTTGCCTCCGTGGAAGAGGCCATTAACGCCGACTCTCTGGCGTCCGTCGAGACGGTCACGACGATCGGCCGCTACCTCCAGCAAAGCGGCGGCAAGCGGCTTCGCCCCGCGCTTCTGCTGTTATGCGCCCGGTTTGCCGGGGGCGGGGGGAAGACGGCGATTCAGCTCGGCGCGGTGGTCGAAATGATCCACGCGGCAACTCTTGTCCACGACGATGTGATCGATGTTGCGCAGACGCGCCGCGGCCGCCCGTCCGCCAATGTGCAGTGGGGCAACCACACCTGCGTTCTCGCGGGCGACTGGCTCTACATGCAGGCATTTCAGGTCGCTTTGCGCGAACGGAACTTCCATATTCTCGATCTCCTCATCAGCCTGACCCAGATGATGGTCGAAGGCGAATTGATCCAGTTCGAGCGGATTGGCCGGATCGATGTCACCGAGGCCGACTGCATGGAGGTCGCCGACCGCAAGACGGCGTGCCTGTTCTCCGCCTGCGCCAAACTGGGGGCCGTGTCGGCGGGAGCCCTGCCCGCAGTGGAAGAAAAGCTGGGTGAATTCGCCTGGAACCTG
>CAZXCO010001034.1:0-8406 GCA_964639095.1 uncultured Solibacteraceae bacterium | reverse complement strand
ATTGCAGCCGGCGCGAGCGGAACTCGCCGCCGATTACCCGCATGCTCTGTCCCTCCCGGGCCTCCGCTTAACCAATCTGCACCAGCCCATATCGCCTTTGCCAGTGATTCCGGATGTATTCGACCGCCGCCGCGAAAGCGTCCGGAGATGGCGGATGCTCCACGAACGCCCGCGCCTCATTACGCGCCGCCGCGAGAATGTCGGGATCGCGAAGAATATTGGCAATTTTCAACGACGGCAGCCCTGCCTGCTTCGTTCCGAAAAACTCCCCCGGCCCGCGCAGCTTGAGATCCATCTCGGCGATGGCAAATCCGTCATGTGAATCGACCAGGGTCCGGATGCGCTCCTTCGCGGTGTCGTTCAGCTTGCCGGTGATCAGCATGCAATAGCTCTGTACGGCGCCGCGGCCAACGCGGCCGCGAAGCTGGTGCAACTGCGAGAGCCCGAAGCGCTCGGCCTGCTCGATCACCATCACGGTCGCATTCGGCACATCCACGCCCACTTCGATCACGGTGGTGGAAACCAGCAGGCGCGTTCTGCCGCTTTTGAAGGAGTCCATCGCCGCTTCCTTTTCCGCCGCGCCGAGACGCCCGTGGAGCAGCCCGATCGGCACGTCCGGAAATACTTCGCGCGAGAGGTGCTCATACATCTGCTGCGCCGCCTTCATGGAACTCCGTTCGCCGCCGCCGGGCGCCTGTGTTTCCGATTCTTCAATTACCGGGTAAACGACATACGCCTGCCGCCCGGCATCGATCTCCCGCCGGATGGCGCTGTATGCGAGCTCGACCTGGTCCGCCGTATAGTGCTTCGTAACAATCTTCTGCCGCCCGGGTGGGAGTTCGTCGATCACGGACACATCGAGATCGCCATAGACCGTCATCGCCAGCGTCCGCGGGATCGGCGTAGCCGTCATCACCAGCACGTCCGGTGTAACGCCCTTCTGCACCAGATGGAGCCGCTGCATGACGCCGAAGCGGTGCTGCTCGTCGATGATCACGAGTCCGAGTCTCGCGAACTCGACGTCCTTTTCGATCAGGGCATGCGTTCCGACCGCAACCGGAATGAGCCCGCTGCGCATCATCTCCTTCAGTTTCTGTTTCTCGCGCGCCGTCGATGAGCCCGTCAGCAGCGCCACGGCGTATCCGAGCTTCTGGAAAAGAGGCCGGAGCGAAAGAAAGTGCTGCGTCGCCAGGATCTCGGTAGGTGCGAGCATCGCGACCTGATAGCCGTTCTCCAGCGCGATCACGGCTGCTTCCGCGGCCACGATCGTCTTGCCGCTCCCGACGTCGCCCTGCATCAGACGGTTCATGGGCGAGGGCCGCGCCATATCGCCGGCGATCTCCTTCAGTACGCGCTTCTGGGCATTGGTCGGTTTGAACGGCAGCAGCTTTTTGATCTGCTCCCGCACCCGTTCGTTGAGGGCAAATTCGATTCCTGGCAGGGCGCGGGCGCGCCGGCGCTTGATCTCGAGCCCGCATTCGAGCCAGAAGAACTCCTCGAAGATCAGCCGGAACTGGGCGGGCGAGCGGAATTCGTTCAGGATCCGGACGGGTGTCCCGGCCGAAGGGAAATGCGCCTCACGCACTGCTTCCGTGCGCGAAGGAAATCGAAGCCGGACCCGAATCGCCTCCGGCAGGCGGTCCTCCAGTTCGGGCGTCTCCTGCAGAATCCGGTAAATCAGACTGCGCAGAACGCGTGTGCTGATCTTTCCCGCCGCCTCGTAAACCGGCACGATGCGCCCCACATGCAGGGCCGAATCGCTGTCCTCCTCATCGCCGCTCAGGTACTCGATTTCCGGGTGCATCACCTGCAGTTCACCGCGATAAGAGTCGAATTCGATTTTGCCGAAAAGCGCAACGCGCGTTCCGGGCGTCAGACGATCGGCCAGCCAGACCCCGTGGAACCACTTCCCGAGCAGAATCGCGCGGGAAGCGTCGGTGAACTCCGCTTCGAAGAGTCCGAGATTCCGGCGCCGGAAACCGGAAATCTTCGAGGAGCGGACCTCGGCAATCACCGTCGCCATCTCACCGGGGGCAAGTTGCGAAATCGTCTTCAAATTGCTGCGATCTTCGTAGCGGAATGGGAAGTAGTGCAGCAGGTCCTCGACGGTTTCGAGACCCCTGGCTCCGAGCGCGGACGCGCGCGCGGGACCGATACCTTTCACATAAGCCAGAGACGTGTCGAGAGCAAGACTCAAATTCGAGTGTAGCGGCGATGCCCCGTGAGCATCCGCCGGCCAAATCGTGCTAAGCTCCAGTTGCGGGGTGGAGTCTTTCCTCCCGGAATCGGGGAGCATCGCCGGATGAAGCAAACCAAGGCCCTCGGGGGTATGGTCCTTCCGCTGATCGCGGGGATTTATTTTGCTGCGAGCGGAGCCCCTCTGTTCGCGCATCACTCCTTTGCCTCGGAGTTCGACGCCAACCGGCCGGTGAAGCTGGCGGGTACCGTCACAAGCGTCGAGTGGACCAATCCGCATGCGCACTTTTTCATCGACGTCAAAGGCCCGGGCGGGAAGACAGCGCGCTGGGAACTGGAACTCGGCAGTCCGAATGCCCTGCGGCGCGAGGGCTGGTCGCAAAGATCGTTAAAGCCCGGCGATTATGTGACCGTGCGCGGCTACGAAGCCCGCGACGGCAGTTCTCTGGCGAATGCGCTCGAAGTGCGGATGGCCGACGGGCGGCGGGTGTTTGCGGGATCTTCCGGCGGCAGGTGACGCTTGCCGTCACCCTGCCCTTCTTCTCCTTTTGAATTGCAACCTCATCTTGCCGGCGATCTTGTCCAACTGCGCCCGCTGCGGCCAGGAGACTGGGAAAATCTCTTCGCCGTCGCTTCCGACCCGCTGCTCTGGGAACAGCATCCGGCACGCGACCGCTGCACCGAACCCGTCTTCCGCAGGTTCTTCCGCGGCACGCTGGAGTCCGGCGGAGCGCTCGCGGTAATCGACCGCGCAACGCAGCGCATTATCGGGCACTCGCGATACAGCGGTTACGACGCCGCAGAGCGCGAGGTCGAAATCGGCGGAACCTTTCTGGCGAGATCCCATTGGGGCGGCAAGTACAACGGCGAGATGAAGCGGCTCATGCTCGACCATGCATTTCGCTTTGTCGACAGAGTCCTGTTTCTGATCGGCTCTGACAATACCCGCTCACAAAGGGCGATCGAGAAGCTCGGGGGCATCCGAACAGGGCGCCGCGATTGCGATCTCGACGGAAGAACCATCGAACACGTCATCTATCAGATTCGCCGGCCCTGATTCGCGCGGCGCGCCCCCCTGCCGTGCGGGATCGCAACGATACGATGGGAAAGACCGATGCCGCACGCGCCTCTCACGATGTTCGAAAAGATCTGGTCCCGCCACCGGATTCTCGACCGGCCCGACGGCCAGACCCTGCTCTATATCGACAAACATCTCGCGCACGACGGCTACGTCCCTGCCTTTGAAATGCTGCGCGAGCGCGGATTGAAACCGCGCCGGCCCGATCGAACCTTCGGAACGCCCGATCATTACGTCCCGACCGACAGCCGCGACGTCGGCCGGATTTCCGATCGGGAGCGCCGTCTCATGGTCGATTCGCTGGGCGAGAGCGCACGCGAGTGGGGCTTTACGCTGTTCGGCCTGAACGACGTCCGGCAGGGAATCGTACACGTCGTCGGGCCGGAACAGGGCATCACGCAACCCGGACTCGTAATCGTCTGCGGCGACAGCCATACTTCCACGCACGGGGCTCTCGGGGCACTCGCCTTCGGGATCGGCATGACGGAAGTCAGCCACGCACTGGCTACCCAGACGCTGTGGCAGCGGAAACCGAAAACCATGCGTATTCGCATCGATGGAGCACTGGCGGATTCGGTGACCGCGAAGGACGTGATCCTGGCGATCATCGCCCGCATCGGGACGGCAGGCGCGACCGGACACGTGATCGAGTATGCGGGGCCCGTGATCGAAGCGCTGTCGATCGAGGGCCGCCTGACGGTCTGCAATATGTCGATTGAGGCCGGTGCTCGCGCGGGAATGGTCGCGCCGGACGAAAAAACATATGCGTACCTCAAGGAACGGCCGTGGGCGCCCCAGGGGACGGAATGGGATCGCGCGGTGGCGTGCTGGCGCGATCTTCCCTCCGATCCGGATGCGGTATTTGACCGGGAGGTCCGGATCGCCGGGGAGGAAATCGCCCCCATGGTGACCTGGGGCACCAGCCCGCAGGCCGCGGCGCCGATTGATGGGCATGTGCCCGATCCCGCGAACGACGCCGATGCTCATGCGCTGGAGTACATGGGACTGCAGGCGGGGATGGCGCTGGAAGGAATTCCCGTGGATCGCGTCTTTATCGGCTCTTGCACCAATGGGCGGGTGGAAGACCTCCGCCGCGCAGCCGCCGTCGTTCGCGGGCGCAGGACGCACAGTCGCGTCGAGGCCTGGGTGGTTCCCGGTTCCGGGCTCGTCCGGAGGCAGGCCGAGGAGGAAGGTCTGGACAGAATCTTCCGGGACGCCGGGTTCCAGTGGCGCGAGGCGGGGTGTTCCATGTGTCTCGGAACCAATGGCGAAGTGGTCGCGCCGGGCCAGCGCTGCGCCTCCACCTCCAATCGGAATTTCGCGGGCCGGCAGGGCCGCGGAGCACGCACACATCTGATGAGTCCCGCAATGGCCGCGGCGGCCGCGATCGAAGGCTGCCTGACCGACGTGCGGCAACTCGCGGCGCTGAAAAGCTGACGAGCGAGCAAAACGGATATGGATGCATTCCAGCACCTCGAAACCACGTTCGTGCCGATGCCCGATGCGAACATCGACACCGACCAGATCATTCCCGCGCGGTTTCTCCAGAAGCCGCGGCGCGACGGTTGCGGTCCCTGGCTGTTCCACGATCTCCGGTATTCCGCCGAGGGCGTCAGGAATCCGGCGTTTATCCTGAACCAGCCTGCCTTGCGCGGCGCGCGAGCGATCGTCGCCGGGGATAATTTCGGCTGCGGATCTTCGCGCGAGAATGCCGTGTGGGCGCTCTATGACTATGGCTTCCGCGCCGTGATTGCGCCCGGCTTCGGCGATATTTTTTACAACAATTGCCTGAAGAACGGGCTGCTGCCGGTGCGGCTGCCGCGGCCTGCGATCGACAGTCTGCTCGCGGCGCGGCCGGCGCCGCCGATCGCAATCGATCTGGCCGCACAGACCGTCACGGCCGGCGGCGCGCGCTTCGAATTTGAAATCGATCCCTTCGCGAAACATTGTCTGCTGAATGGAATCGATGAACTCGGCTACACACTCTCCAGGCTCGATGAGATTCTGGAATTCGAACGGCATTACGAGGGCGCCATCAAAGAATGAAAATCGCGGTATTGCCCGGCGACGGGATCGGAAAAGAGGTCACCGCCCAGGCTGTGAAATGCCTCAAAGCGGTGCTGGACGGCGTGCGCGCCGAGTTGACGGAAGCGCCCATCGGCGGCGCGGGCTATGAGGCGGCGGGCGATCCGCTGCCGGCGGCGACGCTGGAACTCGCCCGCCAATCCGACGCCATTCTGCTGGGTGGCGCGGGCGTTCCGGAAGACGAATCGCGGCCGCCCGAAAAAGCCGCGGGCTCGGGATTGCTGCGGCTCCGCAAGGCTCTCGGGCTTTTTGCGAATTTCCGGCCCGCGTTTTTGTTCCCGGAATTGTCCGGGGCTTCGACTCTCAAGCCGGAGATCGTCGATGGACTCGACCTGATCATTCTGCGCGAACTCAACGGCGACGTCTATTATGGCCAGCCGCGCGGCTTCGAGACCAGCCCTTCGGGAGAGCGGTCCGGCTTCAACACCATGCGGTATTCGGAGCCGGAGGTCGAGCGCATCGGCCGAGTGGCGTTCGAGACGGCACGGAAGCGGCGCAAAAAAGTCTGCTCCGTGGATAAGGCGAACGTTCTCGAAACCAGCGCGCTCTGGCGTCAGGTCATGGTGCGGCTGGCGCCCGAATATCCGGACGTCGAGTTGTCGCATCTCTACGTGGATGCCGCGGCCATGGCGCTGATGCGGAATCCCCGGCAATTCGATGTCATTGTGACCGGCAACATCTTCGGCGATATTCTGTCGGACGCCGCGGCCATGCTGACGGGCTCGATCGGCATGCTGCCCTCCGCCTCCATCGGAGCAGGCCGGAAGGGGCTCTACGAGCCAGTTCACGGCACGGCGCCGGATATCGCGGGCAGGGACATTGCGAACCCGCTGGCATCCGTTCTTTCAATGGCCATGATGCTGCGGCAGTCTTTCGGCCTCGAGAAGGAAGCGGCCCTGGTGGAACAGGCGGTCCGGCAGGTGCTGCAGGCGGGATATCGCACCGCCGATATCTTCGCTGTTGGCAGCGGCGAGGTCAGCGGCGGCGCTGCCGCGACGCGCGTCGGCACCGGGCAAATGGGCGACCTGGTCGCTGACGCAATTCGCCGTGCAATACACTGAGAGGCTGTTGTGTCTCCCACCCCTGGGCTTCGTCAAACCGGGACAGTGACCGCAGGCCAGATCGCCGCGCGGCTGGACCGGCTGCCCATGTCGCGCGTGCTCTGGCGTCTGGTGCTGCTGATCTCACTGGGCGGTGTCTGCGAGCTTTACGACATTTTCCTGACGGCCTACATCAGCCCGGGTCTGGTGGCCAGCGGCTTGTTTGCAAACAGCACGGTCGGGCTGTTCGGCATCAACGGCGTCGGGTTCTTTGTGTTCTCGAATTTCGCCGGCATGCTCCTCGGCTGCATGTGCTTCGGTTACGTGGCGGACCGGTTCGGCCGCCGCACGATTTTCATCTCCTCGCTCCTGTGGTATTCGGCGGCGACCGCGATCATGGCCTTCCAGAACACTGCGTCGGCCATCGACACCTGGAGGTTTATCGCCGGGATCGGAATCGGGCTGGAGCAGGTGACCATCGATACACTGCTCCCGGAGTTCGTGCCACCGCGCGCCCGCGGCCGGGCTTTCGCGTTTTATCAGTTCGTCGAGTTCTGCATCGTGCCGTTTGTGGCTCTGCTGGGCTGGCTGTTGGTTCCCCGGCATCCGCTGGGTCTGGATGGCTGGCGGTGGGTCACGCTGGTGGGCAGCGTGGGCGCCCTCTTTGCCTGGTGGCTCCGCCGCGGGATTCCGGAGAGCCCGCGCTGGCTGGCGGTACACAGCAAGGAAGCGGAAGCCGACCGCATCGTGCGGGAACTGGAGAATCGCGTGATGCGCGACACCGGCGCAGCGCTGCCTCCGCCCTCGGCGCCAGTGCGCACGGAGACCCGCAGGAGCAGCTTTGCCGAGATCTTCCGCGCTCCCTATGGCGGCCGGACCCTGATGCTTTCGATCTTCAACCTCATGCAGACGATCGCGTTCTACGGATTCGGTTCCTGGGTCCCGACACTGCTCGTCGCCAAAGGGATTCAGATCACCACCAGCCTGCAGTACGCCTTCATCATTGCCATCGCGAATCCGATGGGACCTCTGCTGGGGATGCTGGTCGCGGACCGGATGGAGCGGAAATGGCAGATCGTGTCCGCCGGCGTGGGGATCGGAATTTTCATGCTGTTTTTCGCGCAGCAGGCGAACCCCGCGCTCATCATCCTGCTGGGGGTTGCGGTCACGCTGTCGAACAACTGGATGTCGTTCGCGTTTCACAACTATCAGGCCGAGTTGTTCCCGACGCGTGTCCGCGCACGAGCTGTGGGATTCGTTTACGGCTGGAGCCGTGTGAGCGCGGCATTCGCGGGCCTGCTGATCGGCTTCTTTCTCAAGGCTGGGGGCGCCCAGGGCGTGGCGCTGTTCATCGGCGGCGCAATGGTCGTGATGACGGTGACGATCGGCGGCTTCGGCCCGAAGACCAGAAACCTGGCTCTCGAAGAGATTTCGCATTGACATGGACAACTTAAAAGGCAAGAAAGTGGTCGTCACAGCGGCCGCGCAGGGAATCGGCCGTGCGACCGCAGAGGCTTTCGCCCGCGCGAATGCCGAGGTGTGGGCCACCGACATCAATCGCCCGCTGCTCGAAGAGCTGGCGCGCACAACTCCCGGGATTTCGATTCAGACGCTGGACGTCCGCGATACTGCGGCGGTGAATCGCTTCAGTTCGGAAACAGGACCCATCGACATCCTGTTCAACTGCGCGGGATTCGTTCACAACGGAACGATCCTCGAATGCCAGGAATCGGAGCTTGACGTCGCCTTCGACCTGAACGTAAAAGGCATGTACCGGACCATTGCGGCTTACCTGCCAGGCATGCTGGAGAAAGGCGAAGGCTCGATCATCAACATGTCCTCGGTCTGCGGGAGCGTAAAGGGCGTTCCCTCCCGCTTCGTCTATGGAATGAGCAAGGCGGCGGTGATCGGGCTGACCAAATCAGTCGCGGGGGGGGGAGGCGGCGGGGGGGTTGGCGGGAAATAGAATTTTTGGGGGAACCGGGGGACCCCCGAGCGGGGGGGGCG
>CAZXCO010001033.1:0-2049 GCA_964639095.1 uncultured Solibacteraceae bacterium | reverse complement strand
AGCTGCGACACGGTCACGTTTTCTACAGCTTCGATTTCCGCATCGAGATCGATAAAGTCCCACCCCAGACGCTCGGCCAGCAGTCGCGCGACGGTGGTTTTGCCCGACCCCATGAAACCCGCGAGATAAACTCCGGGCGCGCGTTTGAGGTTATTGTGCATGCTCGAAGTCTTTCATTCCACGTTCATACCCGTTCCATTCGGGATTCAATAAAACCGGGAAAAATCCGGTTGGCCCAGACCAGCAGCCATCCGGAACGCGGAGTGATAACCGTCTGCTTCCGGCGCACGATCCCCTCGACAATTGCTTCCGCGCATTCCCCGGCGGAAACGGCAAATTTTTTTGCGCCCGCCACCCGCGGCGGTGGATTCCCGGCAGCATGTGCCTGAAAACCAGTATCCACATAACCGGGGAACACACCCATTACGTTGACGCCGTCGCGCTTCAATTCGGTGCGCTGCGCCGATGTGATCGCCGCCATGGCGAATTTCGTGGCGGAGTAGACCGGCAGCCAGGGGAGGCTGATCTGCCCCGCAATCGAGCTGACATTCACGATCGTGCCTCGCGATTCCCGTAACCAGGGTATCGCGAGTTGAGCGAGCGCAAGCGGCGCGAAAAAATTGAGATCGAAGAGCGCCCGCGCCTCGTCGAGCGGCACAGTGGAAGCACTGTAATAGGACCCGCGCCCGGCGTTGTTGATCAGAACGTCGATTCGACCCCAGCGGGCGACCGTCTGTTCGATGAGCGCCGACCGTATTCCGGCGTCGGTAACGTCTCCGGAAACAGTGAGATCGTCCGGCTCCGCAGCAGCGGCCAGCTTTGCCTCGTTGCGCGCCAGCAGGGCCAGATGCGCGCCGCGTTTCCGCAGCACCGCGGCCAGTTTTGCGCCGATTCCGTCCGATGCGCCAGTGACGACGACCACTTTTCCAGTCAGCGGGTCCATGCGGTGCGGAGAAACGCAATAATATCACTATGAGCCGGCTGCTCCCCCTGTTTCCACTGCAGCTCGTCGTATTCCCCGGAAGCGCGATTCCGCTCCATATCTTCGAGGAGCGATACAAGGAAATGGTTGGCGAAGCGGAGGCCTCGGGCACCGAATTCGGCATCGTGCTCGCCAGAGACAACGGAATCGTGAATACCGGATGCACCGTGCTGGTGGAGGCCATCCTGAACCGCTACCCGGACGGGCGATTCGACGTGCTGGCCAGAGGCCAGCGCCGCTTCCTGATCAAATCGCTCGATCAGGAACGGGACTACCTGCGAGGCGAAGTGGAATATTTCGGCGACGAAGACGCGGAGGCGGCGCCGCTCGAGTTGCGCCAGCGCGCGGCCCGGGTCGGTGAGCGGATGCTGGAAGCGCTGGCTCCCTCCGGCGAGGAGCCGCCAAAGCGGACGATCGATCCCGATCATCCCTTTCTGAGTTTTCTGCTGGCGGCGGAGGTCGACGACCTCGATTTCCGGAACATGCTGCAGCGAAGCCGGTCGGAGGCCGAACGGCTCCGATCGTTCATCGAGTTTGCCGGCGAATACGTCGAACGCAAACAGTACGCAGAGAGGATGAAGCGTCTTGCGCCGCGGAACGGCTTCGGGCACAAGCCGGTCGTGCAATAGACAAACATGTCGTTGGAGGCCTACACCGGGAACGGCGGCAGACAGGGCGGGCGCCCTGGACCGCTGGCCTTATCGGCGCTGCTGCACGGGGCCGCGTTCTTCGCCCTGCTGCACACGCCCGAGATCCGGCTCCCGGAAGCGACCAAATCGGAGTACCGGCAGGCCATCGAGGGGAAGGAAAGCAAGCTCGTCTGGTATGAGTTCAAAAAGGCTCTGCCCGATGTCAAGCCGGTCGAAGCCAGAAATCCCCGGAGAGCCGTGCGCGCCAGTGAACGGAGGCCGCGGCAAATTGTCGCCTCGCGCCGGGACGCGCCGAAACGAACCGAGATGATCCGGACGGATGCACCCGAGTTACACGAATCGAAGCCGTTTGAGCTGCCCAATGTGCTGGCAATCGGGCTGCCCCGGATGGCCAGGGCATTCGTTCCTCCACCGGAA
>CAZXCO010001032.1:0-10078 GCA_964639095.1 uncultured Solibacteraceae bacterium | reverse complement strand
GGCAGTTGGGCGGAACGCTCGACATCACTTCGAACGGCGGGGCAAAGTTCGTTCTGACGTTCTCCTGAAGCCGTAACCAGCGCCCGGCGCCGCCGGACGGGAAATACGTCATCATGGAGGTGAGATGAGAATCGGTACCGTCTTAGCCGGAGCCGCCTTGATAATCGGTCTCGCTGGCGGCGCGATGGCGCAGACGGCGTCGCCTTCAGAGAATTCCTCGACAGAAAGTACGGCGACGCCGCGGAATACCCCTCCGAGGTCCCATCGTTCCACCAGCGCCAAACGCGACGTTGGCACCGGCGCGGCAGATGTGGGAAAGGGCGCCGCAAAGGGCGCGGGCAATATCGCGGCAGGCACCGGCAGAGCGGCCGAAGATCTGGTCACACTGCATCCGGTAGCCGCCGCGAGCGAAGCCGGCAGCGGGGCCGTCAAGGGCGGGAAAGATATCGGAACCGGAACGGCCAAAGGCGCCGGCAAGATGATCCGGGGCGCCGGCAAGGCCCTCAAGCACGTGTTCTGATCAGTTTCCCGAGGGTTTCTCGACGTGATCGATCACGAAGACCTCGGTGGGCGCCTTTGTCGATTCCAGCTTGAGCCCGAGTTGCTGCTGGATCGCGGTGTAGAGGTCCGTATGCGGGTTGGCATCGTCTTTCGGCTGCGGAGGCAGGTTCGCGTTTCCGAAGGCGGCGAACTGGAACTCGTCCGGAGTCCAGTCGAGCGTGAAGTCATATCTTCCGGTGATGCCTGTCTGATCCACCACGGGCCGGTCGAGGACGACGCCCTGCAGCAGCCCGGCGAAATCCTGCATGTTGGCGTTGCGGGCCGCCATGGCCCCGAGTCCCCGGAACCCAAGGCCGGGAAGGCCGTCCGGGTCTCCGGCGCTCTTCGTCAGTTTGGAGCCGCTCTTGCCGACTACGAGCGCGTACACCGAAAGTTCCTTCTTATCCCGGTGGAAGCTGAGCTTGAACCGGTCCGCCAGAAGTTTCTGGACCATTAATTTCCACTGCCGGTCATTCGGCTGACCCTCGCCGTCGGGCTGCGCCGCCAGATCATACTTGTCGGACTCGATCCAGGCCGGCGCGCCCACGATCTGCCGGACCTGAATCCCGTAAGAGAAGGTGATGAGGTCGCTCAAAGTGGTATTAACGGTCGAGAAGCGACGTCCCTGAACGCGGTAGAGTTTGCCCCGCTGATCCGGCGGGCTGGGTTTGATGGTGGCGACTTCGAACGAGGGATTCGCATCCGCGGCCATGGGCTTGGGCGGCGGCGGAGGCGTCGGGATCGCCCAGGCGGCCTGCTCCGTCACGTGAGCCAGGTTCAGCGGCAACGGCATCGGCCCCTGCGTCCAGGTCCCGGTCATGGAATTGCCGTCGCTGCTCAGCTTTCCCTCATATTTGCCGCCGATTCCGGGAACGGTAATGCTGACGCTGGAGCCCTGCCGCGTCACCGCGCCCGCCGGTATCGGCTGCCCGCCCTGATCGATGCTGTACATGACGGCCTTCAGCGAGTCGGCATCGGTGGTTGAAACCTTCATAACGATCCGCAGCTCGCGCCCATTGGCGGTCTGGAGGGTGCCCTGCCAGGTTCCGGTTAGACTTTGCCCGAACAACGATGTCTGAGGAAGCATGATGCTTGCCACCAGCAGGGCGAGTGCGGCGATTCGGGGACCCCTTTTCATGGCTGACCTCTGGGAAAGCGTTCCCATGTCCTTCTACAAGGACGTACGGTACGGACGCATTGTTCAAGGCTTTTGTTCCCATCTAAAGCCCGCAAGGAAATGTATCAAATAATACTACGAATTCGGCTTAAGAAATTGTGGTTTCGCTTACAATCGCCGGAGGAGGAAAATGCAAACCACCTTTAAGTTGTCGATTGCGTTCGTGCTGGCGAGCGGTACGCTTCTGGCTCAGAGTCCCGCCCCGGCAGCCGTTTTGAATCCGGCGAGCAATATTCTGGCGGGTCTGCCGAACTCCGGCATTGCGCAAGGATCGATCTTCGTCGTGTACGGGACAAATCTCGGCCCCACGACACTGGCACAGGCTTCATCGATACCTTTGCCGACCACGGAAGGCGTCGGTGGCACCTCGGTCAAGATCACGGTTGGCCAGACGACGGTCGATGCCCCCATGATCTACAGCGTTGCGAGTCAGATCGCGGGTGTCGTTCCCTCGAGCGTGCCCGTTGGAAGCGGCACGCTCACCGTCACATTCAACGGAAAAACCGGTTCGACTCCGATTCAGGTGGTCGCGAGCAACTTCGGAATCTCGACCGTGAATCAGACGGGAGGCGGACCGGCCGTTGTCACCTTTCCGGACTATAGCGTCATCACGACAATCAACCCTGCGAAGCCAGGCGATACGGGGGTTCTGTGGGGGACAGGCCTCGGCCCGATCACGGGCAGCGACGCCGGGATTCCTGCCACGGCGGATCTGGGGACGCCGATCAAGGTATACCTGGGCGGTGTTTCGGCGGCGGTCACTTATCGCGGACGCTCGGCCGCGCCGGGCCTCGATCAGATCAACTTCGTGGTTCCTCCCGGCATCAGCGGTTGCTATGTATCGCTTTCGGTGCAAACCGGCGACAACCTGATCAGCAACACGACCTCGATGTCGATCAGCCCCGATGGCGGACCCTGCTCGGATGCGAACGGCATTCAGCTTTCCAGTCTTCCCGGCGCCCTCAGCAAGGGCCGTGTCAACGTCGGCAGCGTGACTCTGAACAATGTTTCCTTCACGATCTCGGAATTCGGCCAGACGATCTCGAACAGCACGACACTTGGAGCCGCGGCTTTCGAGCGCTTTACCAAAGCCCAGCTCGCGACAAGCCCCACGCTGTCGGGGCTTCCTTCGGTTGGCAGTTGTACCGTGAGCCAGTTCACAGGCACGACAACGCCCTCGATCACCTCGGCGCTGGCTCTCGGGCTCGATGCGGGCTCCGCGATCGCCGTGACGCCGCCCTCCGGCAGCGTCGTCAATCTCACGCAGAGCCAGGGCGTCAAGGGGAGCTATTCGGCGACATTGTCCTCGTTCGCTGCGGGTGGCTACGTCATCTCCGGAAAGGGCGGGTTCGATGTTGGAGCCTTCAACACGACGCTCAATGTCCCGCAGCCGTTAACGTGGACAAACAAGGACGCCATCACGACGACTCCAACCCGGCTGACCGGAACCGTCAACCGGACGCAGCCGCTGAAGATCACCTGGAGCGGCGGCGACCCGAACGGCTTTGCAGTGATTGCGGGCTACTCGATCAGCGGACTCAGCGATTCCGCGCTGGGCGGCTACTTCGCCTGCGTAGCCCCGGTTTCCGACAATCAGTTCACGGTGCCCCCGTCCGCCATGCTCGCGATGCCGGCGACTCCGGCCAATGGCATCGGGGTCCTGCTCGTCGGTTCATCGACGGCTCCGCAGGTCTTTCAGGCAACGGGACTGGATTTCGCTTTCGCCGCCGCCACTTCGATCAGCGGGGCCCAGGTGATCTACCAGTAACACTCGCGCTCTTCGCATCCGCGCCGGTTTCGCCAGGAGCCAACCGGGCAACTGGCGAATCCGCGCGGACGCCGAGCCGGTTCTGTTATTTTGCGGACTCCGGCTTCATGTGCCTCGCGCTGGCTTCGCCCTCCAGACAAACTTCGTCGATCAGCTCCGTATCCAGCACGATCCCTTCGACGATCTTCATGCGCCAGGGCCGGGTATAGGCTTTTGGGTCGTTCACTGTCGCGTCAATCTCCAGCGTCCCGAAATTCGGACGGCGGAAGCGCTCCTCAACCGTCGCGTGGCTGGTCAGCGGCGTTCCCGACATATCCATCCACAAATCGTCGCGAAAGCCGTTGGTTTCGACGACGAGCGTATCGCCTTCCCATCGGGCCGTCGAATAGCCATTCCAGGAAGGCTGCGGGTCCGCCGGGAGGCTGCGGCCGTCCATAAAGATCTGCCGGTAGCTCGCATTGAATTCATTCATCAGCACCAGCAATTTCGGGGTCTCTACGAACTTTGTGATATGGGGCAGGGTGAACATGCGCGGAAAATTGGAGGGCAGGCATTTGACATGCGGGTCGAGCCCGGACTGCTGCCGCTGTTTGCGGATCGCGATCGACTCGGGCCGTAACGGCAGGCCGCCCGGCACGGCTTTGTCGATGTCGACGGTGATTTGCGAGATCGGATCCTTCTCGAGGCACTCTCCGCGGTCATCGGTGAGCATCTTCGGGCACGGCAGATCGTGCACGATTCTCCACATGCCGGAGAAATCCGGTTTGCCGTCCGCGGCGCGCGGGGCAGGGGCCGACAGATTCGGTTTTCCGCTCGCGTCCCGCGGCACGCCTGCGGTCGGGTATTTGATCCATTGAGCCGGCGCCGCCGCGCACGCCAACAGCACAAAGGCAAACCCTGCCGCTTGCGAAACACGTGGAAGATGCATCGGCGCCAATCTTATCAACTCCGATCCGGACGAAAGCGTCCATTTGTACCATCTCGTGCAGCACGCCGCCGAAATGGATGCGCGAAACCCAACACTACGTACGGCAGGAGGATCGACAAAATTGCCAACCGATCACAGACCCCACAAATACGGCTGGACGCCCGATCTGCCCGATCAGCGCGACTTTCTTTACTCCGCTCCGCGGGAGGTGCTCGCCAAACTGCCGCCCAGAAAAGATCTCCGCTCCCATTGCCCGCCGGTTTACGACCAGCGCCAGCTGGGCAGTTGCACCGCGAATGCGATATCGGCGGCGATTCAGTTTGAGCAGAAGAAACAACGCCTCAGGGTATTCATGCCCTCGCGGCTCTTCATCTATTACAACGAGCGGAACATGGAAGGCTCGGTGAACTCCGACGCGGGCGCGCAGATCCGCGACGGCATCAAATCGGTCGGCAGCGCCGGCGTGTGCCCGGAAAAGGAATGGCCCTATGAAGTCAATAAATTCGCCGACAAGCCCGGGGCGAAGTGCTACGCCGAAGCGAAAAAGTGCGAGGCGGTCGGATACCAGAGGCTCGATTCCACCAACCTGAACCAGTTGAAGGGCTGCCTCGCCGACGGGTTCCCGTTTGTCTTCGGCTTCACCGTCTATGACTCGTTCGAGAGCGCGGACGTCGCGAAGACGGGCGTGTTGAACATGCCCGGCCCGAAAGAGAAGGTCGTGGGCGGCCACGCCGTGATGGCCGTGGGCTATGACGACACGACCGGGCGCTTTACGGTGCGCAATTCCTGGGGCAGGGACTGGGGGACAAAAGGCTATTTCACGATGCCCTACACTTACCTCACCACCACGGACCTCGCGGACGACTTCTGGACGATTCGCATCCTCAAAGAAAGCTGAGGCCGTTTCGGCACAGCATCGAACAACGCGCCCGGCACCGACATACGGGCAACGTGCTGCTGGCCTTCGCAGCGGACCGAATCCGCAAGCCGTTAACGCGACTTTCACATTTTGATCCGTTCCGCCGCGAAACTGCTAAACTTTCGGCTTGGTGCCGACAGCGGTGACGGAGATCAGGGAGGCAGAGCCACCATCCGGCGCGTACCGGCGGGAAGACATTCGCCGCATTGTGGATGTCACCGAGCGCCAGTTGCGTTCCTGGGAAAAGCAGGGCCTGCTCACGCCGCAGGAAGAGTTCGGTTTCGCGGACCTGCTCGCGCTCAAGACTCTCAAGAAGCTGCGCGAGCTCAACATCACCCCGAAACAGATTCAGCGCGCCATTACTTCATTAAAGACCCGGCTCGAAGATATCGAACAGCCTCTCGCCCAACTGCGCATCACGGCGGAGGGCCGCCGGATTATGGTGCATGTCGGCGGCGCCGTGATGGAGCCGATCACAGGCCAGCTCCTACTCGACTTCGATGCGAAAGAGATCGAAAAACTGCGCTCGTTCCCGGCCCGGCCCGCGCCGGATGCGGGTGGAAACGACGCGAAAGAGCGGCTTGCGGAGCACTGGTTCCAGCGCGGGCTGGCGCTCGAGGAAACCGGAGCGCCGGTCGAGGAAGCGGTGGCAGCCTATACGCGGGCCATCGAAGCGAATCCAAACGCTTCGGGCGCGCTGGTAAATCTCGGGACCATCGCGTTCCGGATGCGCCGGATGAAAGTCGCCGCCGAATACTACGAGCGTGCCGCGAAGGCGGATCCCGAGTATCCGCTCGCTCACTTCAATCTGGGAAATCTGAATGATGAGCTGGGGAACTTCGAGGTGGCACGCCGGCACTATCTGGAAGCCATCCGCCTGAACCCGCGCTACGCCGACGCCTATTTCAATCTGGCGCTTCTGTGCGAGCGGAACAACGAATTGCTGCAGGCCATTGCGCACTGGCAGGCCTACCTGAAGCTCGATTCCACCAGCTCGTGGGCAACTACCGCGCGACGGCAGCTCGCCCGGCTGAAAAACAGCGTCCGGTCGAAGTGACCGTCAGGACGACGGTCAGCGCTTCAATTCCTTCCGGATGAGCGGCTCGACCGTGGCGACGTCGAAGATTCCGTTGTATTTCCTGCCGTTGAAGAAGAACGTCGGGGTCCCGCCCACTCCGGCTGCTTCGCCTTCCTGCTCTTCCGCAAACACACGGGTCCGGAATTTGTGGCTGTCCAGATCCGAGATGAATTGCTTCATGTTCAGGTTCAGCTCCTTCGCATAGCCGAGGACCGTCTTGCGCGCCAGATTCGGGAAGCCGGCATAAAGAAGGTCGTGCATCTCCCAGAACTTGCCCTGCGCCTGCGCCGCAAGAGCCGCCTCGGCGCCGAATTCGGCATCGGCATGCGAATCGAGCGGGAACTGTTTGTAGACCAGACGAACATCCTTCGGGAACCGCCGCAGAATCTCTTTTTCATCCGCCACGGCTTTGGTGCAGAAGGGACACTGGAAATCCGAGAATTCGACGATCGTGACCCGCGCATTTGCGGGGCCTTTAATCGGATCGCCGGCAAGCGAGATCTTCACCGGGTCTTCGAACACCGGCGGCGGTGTGTCGGCCACCTTCTTGACTTCAGCGCGAACCGCGGACGCGGTCTTGCCAGCCGCAAAGCCTTTCATCGCAACCGACGACAGCTTCCGGCTGTAAGAGCAGGATGGATCTTTCATCCGGCACTCGGCCAGTTTCATGTTGCAGCCGCACGTACACGTTTCCTCCCGAAGAAACTTGAACGCCGCCTGGCGCCGGGCTCCGGTCAGGCCTTGCGTGTCGACCCCCGGAAGCTCGGTGGCCGTCTGCCAGTTCCCTTCCGCCAGACACAGCACTCCGAGAAAGAATACGAGTACGAAGTTACGAATTCTCACTCTGCCATTATCACCTAAACTATTGAGCCATGGAGGCCGGGGCGTGCGATTGCTATCCTGAGCCTTTGGAGCAGAACCGACTTTGAACCGTATCCTGTTGGCATTTCGCGCATTCTTTGCGCTCCTGTTCTCGGGCAGGCTTTCCCCGGAGCTTCTGGCGGACCTCGGACTCACCGCAAAGGCGGCACCGAAACCGCAGACTCCCTCCAAACCCGCGCCCGAAATCAAACCCACGGACGGCGCGCTACAGTTGCTCGGGATCCTGCAGAGGGATGCGCGCCTGCTCGACTTCTTTATGGAGGACATCGCGCCGTACTCCGACGAACAGGTGGGCAGCGCCGCGCGCGACGTGCATGAGAAGACGCGCGAAGCGCTGATCCGGCACTTTGCGCCCGCGCCGGTGATCGACGCCGTCGAAGGAAGCGTCGCCAATCCGCCTGACGGCAATCCTGCGCTGGTGAAATACGTGGGCAATGTGCCAGCCTCCGGAAAGCCTCCGGCCGGCGTGCTGCGCCATCGCGGATGGCGCGCCACCGCGGCTTCGCTGCCCGCCCTGAACACGCGCCAGGATCTCGCCATCCTCGCGCCCGCCGAAATCGAAGTGGAGTAGCCGTTTGGGCTCGGATTCGGCCAGATATTCCATCGGGATCGATCTCGGGACCACGAACTGCGCCCTTGCGTTCACGGAGATCTCCGCCGAAAATTCCGGCGAATCCGCTCCCGTCGAACTGGCGGCTATTCCGCAGCTCGTGAACGCGAACGAGGTGGCTTCGGAATCGCTGCTGCCGTCATTCCTTTTCATTCCGGGCGAACGCGATTTCCCGCCCGGCTCGATTGCTCTGCCGTGGGATGACAACCCCCGCTACGTCACCGGCCATTTTGCGCAGCGCCGTGGCGCCGAGGTTTCGAGCCGCCTGGTCTCTTCCGCCAAGAGCTGGTTGTCGTATTCGTCGGTCGACCGCACAGCCGCGATGCTCCCCTGGAAGGCCGCCGAAGACGTGAAGCGCATCTCACCCGTCGATGCCTCGGCCGAATATCTGAGACACCTGCGCGCCGCATGGGACCTGGAGCATCCCGAGGCGCCCTTCGATCAGCAGGACGTGCTGGTCACGGTTCCCGCCTCCTTCGACGCCATCGCACGCGAACTGACCGGAAAGGCGGCTCAGGCCGCCGGATACCGGAATTTGACCATGCTGGAAGAGCCGCAGGCCGCTTTCTATGCGTGGATCGAGCGGCATGCCGACTGGCGCAGGCGCGTCACCAAAGGCGATCTGGTGCTGGTGGTCGATATCGGCGGCGGCACCACCGATTTCACACTGATCGCGGTCACCGAAAAGGCGGGCGAGCTGCAGCTCGAGCGTGTGGCGGTGGGCGAGCATATCCTGCTCGGCGGCGACAACATCGATCTCGCGCTGGCGCACACGGTGGCCGGGGATCTTGCCGCGAAAGGCCAGAAGATCGACGGTTTCCAGTTGCAGGCGCTCTGGAGCAATTGCCGCCTCGCCAAGGAGAAGCTGTTGGCGGCCGATTCGAACGCAGACGAGGCCCCGGTCACGATTCTCGGCAAGGGCTCGAAGCTCATCGGCGGAACGATCAAGGCCAAACTGCAACGCGCACAGATCGAGCAGGTGCTCGCGGGCTTCTTCCCGGCGGCGCGAAGCACCGACATGCCCGAGCGTGCGCGGCGCGCCGGTCTGCAGGAAATGGGCCTGCCTTATGCCGCGGATCCAGCTATCACGCGCCATCTCGCGCGCTTTCTGCGCCAGCAGGCCGCGGCTTCGGAATCGGACTCCGTCCGGCGTGGTCCGAGCGGCCTCGCCTGCCCCACACACATTCTGTTCAACGGCGGCGTGATGCACGCGCAGTTCGTGCGCGACAGCCTGCTCGGCGTGCTGAACGGCTGGCTGGCGGAAGAGGGATTTTCGCCTGTCGTGCCGCTCTCGGGAGAAGATCTGATGCACGCTGTGGCGCGCGGCGCGGCCTACTACGGGCGCGTCCGGAGGGGCAAAGGCGTCCGGATCCGCGGCGGCATCGCGCGTTCTTACTATGTCGGCATCGAATCGGCGATGCCGGCAGTCCCTGGCATTCCCGCGCCGCTCAAGGCGCTGACGGTGGCGCAGTTCGGCATGGAAGAGGGAACCGAAACGCGCATTCCCGATCGTGAGTTCGGGCTGATTGTGGACGAGCCCGCCGAATTCCGCTTCTTCTGCTCGGCCAGCCGCAAGAACGACCCGCCGGGCGCGCTGATCGAAGACTTCGGCGACGAACTGGAAGAGCTGTCGCCCGTCGAAGTGAAACTGACGTCGGAAACCGGGACGGCCGAGCTCGTGCCTGTATCGTTTGAGACGGTGATCACCGAGACCGGCATGCTGCAGCTCTGGTGCGTGGCGCGCGACGGCCGGCGCTGGAAGCTGGAGTTCAATGTCCGGGAGACAGTGAACGAGTCTTAGACTCGTTCCTCCGCATTTTGTAAGGAATTCGCTCCCGATGAATCCGGTCATCTTGTGCTATTCACCGGCGGACCTGGCTTTCGCGCAGCGCCTCGCCGCGTTTCTCGAAGAGAACCTGCCGCTCTCCGTCTCCTGCTCGGAGGGAGTTGTGGAGGGGGACATCGATCTCATCGAGGCGGCGGAACGGGCGCTTTCGGGCGAAGTCGCGCTGGTGCTTCTTTCTCCGCACTCGGTTCCGAAAAGGTGGACCCGCGAAAGTTGGGAGCCCGTGTTCGTGGACATGCCAAAGCAGTTCCAGACGCATCTTGGATTCGTGCTGCTGAGCGACTGCTCCTTTCCGGCCGTCTTTCGCAGGGAGCGCTTCTTCGATGCCTC
>CAZXCO010001031.1:0-9175 GCA_964639095.1 uncultured Solibacteraceae bacterium | reverse complement strand
AGGTATCTTTCCTGGCCGATACGCGTTACTTCGCCAATACCGAAGGAACGAAGGTGCAGCATGGGCGCGACTTCGCGCGGGTCATCATCTCCGCCACCGCCAAGGCGAAAGACGGCATGAGCGTTTCGGATTTTGCATCGTTTGAAGCTGCCGATCCGAAGAATCTTCCGTCCACGGATGTGATCCGGGCCGCGGTCAAGAAGGTGGGCCAGAACGTGGAAGCCCTGACGGTCGCCAAAACCGCCGAACCTTTCGTCGGGCCGGCCATTCTTTCCGGACGGGCTTCCGGCGTGTTCTTCCACGAGATTTTCGGACACCGCATCGAAGGCCACCGGCAAAAGGACGAGTCCGAAGGACAGACATTCACCAAAAGCGTCGGCGAGAAGATTCTGCCCGACTTTCTTTCCGTCACTTTCGATCCCACGATCAGGAGCATCGCCGGTGTGGATCTGAACGGAACGTATGAATATGACGATGAGGGCGTGAAGGCGCGTCCGGTCACAGCAGTGGAGAACGGCATTCTGCGCAACTTTCTGATGTCGCGCTCGCCGATCGATGGTTTCCCCCATTCGAACGGGCACGGGCGCCGTCAGCCGGGGCTCGAAGTGGTTTCGCGGCAGTCGAATCTGATCGTTACCAGCACACGCACCGTGAGCGACCAGAAACTCCGGCAGATGCTGATCGACGAGATCAAGCGGCAGAACAAGCCCTACGGCCTCTACTTCGAAGACATCACAAGCGGCGTGACCACCACGCAGCGCGCGGGCGTGCAGGCGTTTCAGGTCGTGCCCGTCATCGTGTACCGCGTCTATGCCGACGGCCGCCCGGATGAGTTGATCCGCGGAGCCAATATCGTCGGCACCCCGCTCGCGAGCTTCGCCAAAATCATCGCCACTTCCGACCGGCAGGAGGTCTTCAACGGTTACTGCGGGGCGGAATCGGGCAGCGTCCCGGTCTCCGCCGTTTCTCCCGCCATCCTGATTTCAGAGATCGAGATCGAAAAGAAAGATGCGACGCAGGATCTGCTTCCGCTGCTGCCCTCGCCGCTGTCCCTGAAGGGTGTGAATTGATGCTCCGCTCATCCCGTTCCCCGCGCGCGCTGGCGATCGCCGGCTTTTCCCTCGCTCTCGCCGGGATGATCTGGGGGGCGCAGAAAGACGCTGTTCTCGACGCCATGGAGGCCGAGTTGAAACGGTCCATGACGCTCACGCTCAATCAGCTCGACAAGCCGTACTACCTCAGCTATACCGTCGACGACGAGCACGCCTGGTCGGCCTCCGCGACGCTCGGCGGATTGCTCAACGCCAGCAACAACAGTTTTCGTGTTCCGCGACTGCACATTCGCGTGGGCGACTACAAATTCGACAACACGAACTGGACCGGCTCCAATGCCTCGGGCCCCCGGTATGACCTGGGAAGTTTTCCCATCGAGGATGAGAACCCGCTCGTGCTCCGGCAATATCTGTGGCTGGCCACGGATTCGGCTTTCAAAGGCTCGCTGCAGTCGATCGCGCGGAAGCGCGCGGCGCTGCGCAACGTGACCGTGAACGAACAGCTTCCCGATTTCGATTCCGCCGCGCCCTATGTCACGATCCAGGACTATCATCCGGTCCAGTTCGATGCGAAGACCTGGGACGAGCGGACGCGGCGTCTTTCCGCCCTTTTCAACGATTATCCGGGCATTCGTACGTCCAGCGTGGGCTTCAGCGCGGTGGACGCGCTGCATCGCTTCGTGACCAGCGAGGGAACGAGGGTCCGTCGGCAGGAGACCATGGGGATGGTGGAGATCGAGGCTTCCGCCCAGGCGTCCGATGGGATGATCGTACGCGACCGGGACATCTACTACACGCGCGATCTGGTCCGGATGTTTCCGGAAGCGGACCTGACGAAGTCGACGCGGGAACTGGCGGAGCAGGTAACGAAAATCGCCGCCGCGCCGCTCGGGGACGATTACACGGGTCCCGTACTCTTCGAGGGAATCGCCGGGCCGCAGTTGATGGCCCAGGTGCTCGGCCGCAATCTTCACATTTCGCGTAAACCGGTTACTGCCTCCGGCGCTGCCGCCCCTGCGGACTCAACCGACCTTGAAGGGCGCCGCGGCGTGCGCATCATGCCGGAAATCTTCGATGTCACGGACGACCCCACGCAGCCCCTGTTCGGCCACGAAGAAGTGGATGACGAGGGAGTACCCGACAAGACGCTGTCCCTGGTCGAAAAGGGCGTTCTCAAGGATTTCCTGCGGACGCGGCAGCCCGTGCGCGGTTACAGCGACTCCAACGGGCACGCGCGGCTCTCGGGAAGTTATGGGGCCGAAACGCCTGTCCCCACAAATCTGTTGATTCATGCCCGGGAAACCAGTTCCATCCCGGATCTCAAGAAGAAGCTGATCGACCTGATTCAGCAGCGCGGACTTCCTTACGGGATGATCGTACGCAAAATGGATTTTCCCTCCACGGCCAGTATCGATGAAGCCCGCAAGATTCTCTCGGCGGGAACCTCCGGCGGGTCGAATCGCCCGATCAGCATTCCTCTTTACGCTTACCGCCTGTATCCGGACGGCCACGAAGAACTGGTGCGGGGCGAGCGGTTCAAGGGCATCAATGCGCGATCGCTGAAAGACATCCTGGCGGCGGGCGACGACAGCATCACTTTCAACTACATGGATAACGGCGCGCCTTTTGCGTTGCTCGGCCTCGGATCGTCGTCGGCGGAAGTGACGGTGGTCGCACCCTCGCTGCTGATCGACGACCTGGAAATGTCGAAGGTCGACGATGAGCTGCCGAAGCTGCCGATCGTCCCTCCTCCCGCGGATCTCTCGGCGTCGGCTTCGCTGAAACGGTCGGACTGAGCCGCTGCCACCGGCCAGGCTATATTGGTTCCGGCGATGCCGCGCCGGGTCAAAGGTTCCGTTCCCCCTGCCGCACACGAACACCTGTATAAAGGGAAATCCCTCAACAGGATTGTTGTTTCCGGATACATGTTTCTGATTCGCACGCGATGAAGATTCTCAGCCGCTACACCTTTCATGAGATTCTGGCCAGCTCCGTTCTCGCAACCGTGCTCGCGACGTTTGTGATCTTCCTCCAGGGCATCGGCAAGCTGTTCGAACTCCTCGTGCATTCGGCAAAGGGTCCGGCCGTGCTGGAACTCTTCGCGCTGGCGCTGCCTCCGATTCTGCAGCTGAGCATGCCTTTCGGTGTGCTGGTGGGCATTCTGGTCGGGCTCGGGCGGCTTTCGAGCGACAACGAGATGACCGCCATGCGCTCGGCGGGCGTTTCCACCCGCATCGTCGTGGCGCCGGTCCTGACTTTCGCTTTCGCCGCGATGCTCGTTTCGGGAGCGTGCGCGCTCTGGCTGAACCCGCTCGCCATCCGGGCCGAGTACCGGATCCTGAACGGCGTTGCGGCCGCCCAGCTCACCGCCGACGTCGAGCCCCGCGTCTTCGAGGATCAGTTCACGAACGACAATACGGTGCTCTACGTCAACGATGTCAAGGCTGAAAACGGGCCGGTGGCGGTCTGGAACGGCGTCTTCATCGCCGATCTCACACCTCCGTCGCAGAGAAAGACCGGATTGAAGGCTGCACAGCCGGGGCCCACCGTAACGGTCGCCCGCGAAGCGCTGGTTGTGCCCGACGTGAAGAACAACCGCCTGCAGCTCACGCTGCGCGACATGGGCACGCACGCCTCGCCGTACCACTCGATCGCCCCCAGCGGCGCGACGGTTCTCCAGGCGCAACCGCAGCAGCAGCAGCGCGCCAAGCCGTTCAAGGAGATGTTCACGAACGAGCTGTGGGCGTATGTCAAAAAGGCGCCGAAAAAGACGCAGAACGGCATCGACTCGCGCATCGAACTGCAGAGCCGGTTTGTTCTGCCCGTCGCATGTTTCATGCTGGCGATGGTCGGGATCCCACTGGGCGCCTCGTCGCGCAAGGGCGGCCGTTCGGCCGCTTACGTATGGGCGATCTTCCTGGCCTTTTTCTGCTATTACGTCGCCTACATTACGCTGACCGGACTGGCGCGCTCGCATTCGCTGCCGGTGGCGCTGGCCTCGTGGCTGCCCAACGCGGGTTTCGCCGTGGCCGGCGTCATCATGATCGTCCGCATGGAAGTGCCGGGCGATCGGGACTGGATCGGCAGAGTGCGCCTGGCCATCACGGGGTGGGGAGCGAAGATCGCGAAGAAAATCGCGATCCAGCGCGAATCCGCCGGCGGCGGATTCAAGCTCGTGATGTTTCAGATTCTCGACAGCTATGTGCTTTCGAGCTTTCTCTTCTACTTCGCGGTGACACTCTTCTGTCTGGTCGCGATGGTGCAGGTCTATACGTTTTTCGATCTGCTGGGCGATGTGGTCAAGAATCACATTCCGATGTCTCAGGTAGTGAAGTATCACGTCTACCTCACGCCCAGTCTGGTTTACACCACATTGCCCATCGCGGTCCTGGTTTCGATTCTGGCCACCTTCGGCGTCATGACCAAGAACAATGAAGTGACCGCGTTCAAGGCCTGCGGGATCAGCGTCCGCCGTCTCGGCGTGCCGGTCCTGCTGATGAGCGGGGCGCTGAGCGTTCTGGTCTTCGCGTTCGACTACTCGTACCTCCCCCAGGCCAACCAGATTCAGGACGCGATCCTGAACGAGATTAAAGGACGCCCGGCCCAGACGTATCTTCATCCCGAACGTAAGTGGATCATTCACGATTACCGGATCTTCTACTTCAAGTACTTCGACCCGACGGAAAAGGTTATGGTCGAGCCTTACGTGTTCGAGATCGATCCGAAGACCTTCCACGTCGCCCGCGAAATCAGCGCCAGCCGCGCGCGCTGGCAGCAGAACATCAACGCATGGGTCTGGGAGCAGGGCGCCGCCCGGGACCTCTGCGGGGCGGATGAGTGCCGGTTCCAGAATTTCACCGCCACCACTTTTCCGGAGATCGCCGAAAAGCCCGACGATTTTCTGAAGGAGGTGAAGCAGGACAAGCAGATGAACTATCTCGAACTGGGCCGGTATATCCGGGACCTGCAGCAGAGCGGCTTCGATACGGTCAAGTTGCACGTCCAGTACTACAAAAAGTTCGCGGTTCCCGTGTTTGCCCTGATTATGGCGTTGATCTCGGTTCCGTTCGGATTTCTGGTCGGAAATCGCGGCGCAATGACCGGCGTGGGAGTCGGCATGGCCCTGGCCATGACGTATATGGCGACAGGACTGCTCTTCGACCAGTTCGGCAACGTGAACCTGCTTCCTCCGATCGTCGCGGCCTGGGCGCCGGATGCCCTTTTCTCAGTGGCCGGCCTGTATCTCATGGTCCGCATGAGAAGTTGATGCCGCGGGCGGGAACTCCCGCAGGACCATATGCGGTCTGATATCGCTATAATGGGCCAAAGAGGGCTCCATCGCATACGGGAGCCTTTCTCTTCACATGCTCGATATCAAGAAAAAACTCCAGGAAGAGATCGCCGCGCTTGAATATGAGCTGCGCAATGAGTTGCCGCGGGAGATTCTGAAAGCCCGCGCCCATGGCGATCTGAGCGAAAACGCCGAGTATCACGCAGCCAAGGAGCGACAGGGGCTGGTGAATGCGCGCCTGGGCCAGTTGCAGAAACGTCTGGCCGATTTCTCGATGATCGATCTTTCGAAGATCCCGCGCGACCGGGTCGGACTCGGGTCCCGCGTCGTGGTTCTCGATGTGAAATCGGGGACGGAAACCACCTACTACCTGGTCACCAGCGAAGAAGCCGACGCCAGCCAGGGCAAAATATCGACGGCTTCCCCGATCGGTAAGTCGCTCCTCGGCAAAGAGGTCGGCGATAACGTGAGGATGCAGGCGCCGGGCGGCGCGAAGGAACTCGAGATTCTGGAACTTGTGACCATCCACGAGCTCGATACGTAAACTCGCATGACCATCACGGGCGCTATCGGCTCATTCTTCGGCCGCATCATCAAGGCGATCGTCAGCGCACTGGCGCTCTCGAGGGTTCATCCGAACGTCCTGACGTTCATCGGGCTCGTGATCAACATCTGGGCAGCGTTTCTGTTCGGCACCGGCAAATTCCGCTGGGCCGGCGTCGTGGTGATCGGCGCCGGTTTATTCGACATGGTCGACGGCCGTGTGGCCCGCGAGACCAATCGCGTCACACGCTTCGGCGGCTTTTTCGATTCCGTGCTGGATCGCTATTCCGACCTGGGGCTTCTGGTAGGCCTGCTGGTCTTCTATGCCTCGATCAACCGGTTCTTTTACGTGGTGCTGACCGCCATTGTGATGACGGGCACTGTGATGGTCAGCTACACGCGGGCACGCGCGGAAAACACGATCCCCAAATGCAAGGTCGGTTTTCTGGAGCGTCCGGAGCGTGTGGTGCTGATTATCATCGGTGCGCTGTTCAATCGCATGGCGCAGGTGCTCTGGGTAATCGCGATTCTTTCGAATATCACCGTCATCCACCGGATGATCTACACCTGGCAGGAAGCCAAACGGCTCGAGGACGCCCAACTCCGGGCCGTTCCGTCGACCGACCCGTTACCCCGCTGAGGCTCCGCGCCCTGCGCAAAAAGACGCCGCCAGGCACGCGTCCTTCAGGCCTCCTCCGGCCTGGCCTCGTCTTCTTCCATGTCCTGGCCTTCTTCTGCGTATTCCTCGTCGTCCGGCATTCCTGCCGCTTCTGCCTGCGCGGCGAGTTCCTCGTCGGAGATCTCCATTTCCAGAATCTCCACCGCCTCCTCCTGGTACCGCCGCGGCACGCGCAGCCGCATCTCGAAGCCGCCCAGCGCAACATATTCGTTGTCGAGGTGGTAGGGAATCTCCGCGCTCTCGAGCAGCCCGCGCGCGAGGCTCGCTTCCTCGGGGATGTGGTACGTGGCGATCACCACCAGTTCATCCGAGGGGTCAAGCTCCGGCCTTCCCGCCACCTGCTCCTCCGCCTCTTCAACCGGGGCCGCATTCAGGCCGCGGCGCGCCATCTCTTCGTCAAAACACTGCTTCGCGCTTTCGACCAGGTCCTCCCGGTTCGTCTCGAGCAGCGCCTCGTCGGACAGCAGTTCGAAATGGCGGCGAAAATCGTCAAGGTTTACTTCCACGTCGTTCTCCCCGTGGACCAGATTATCGTGCTTCCCCGCACGGGCGGCCGGAGGCGTTATCGACACCGCCGTCTGATGTCATGATGGATCAGGAGCGGATATCCCCGATATGCGCATTGCCGTCGTATCCGACATCCACGGCAACCGCACAGCCTTCGAAGCCGTACTCGCCGATCTTCGCCAGACTTCGCCCGATCTGATCCTGCATGGCGGCGATCTGGCCGACAACGGATCGAGCCCGGTCGACGTTCTGGATCGCATTCGCGATCTTGGCTGGCCGGGCGTGATGGGCAACACGGACGAAATGCTGTTCCGCCCCGCCTCGCTCGCGGAATTTGCCGCTCAGTCGCCGCAGCTCGCATCTCTTTTCTCCACCATCGAAGAGATGGCGGCGGCCGCGCGGGACCTTCTCGGGAGCGACCGGCTCGCGTGGCTGGCCACGCTGCCCCGGGCTCGGATCGAGGGAACTGTGGCGCTCGTCCATGCCAGCCCCGCAAGCGCCTGGCGATCGCCCCCGCATACAGCGGGCGACGCCGAACTGGAACGGGTCTATAGCGAACTCGGCCAGCGTGTGGTGATCCATGGCCACATTCACATCCCGTATGTCCGCAGCGTTTCCGGGATGACCGTCGCCAATTCGGGCAGCGCCGGTCTGCCGTACGACGGCGATCCTCGCGCCTGTTACCTGATCGCCGATGACAGCGACGTCACGATCCGGCGGGTCGAGTATGACATCGAAAAAGAGCTGAAGGCCCTTTCAGCCTCCGGCCGGCCGCATGCCGCTTGGATCGGCAGGATCATACGGACGGCTTCGCCACAGATGCCCTGACCCGGCGAAATCAGAACAAGTACTTCAACGCGAACTGCATGATGCGTGGATCCTGGAACGTCGTGATTTTGCCGAATGTCGATGGCGTGTTGATACTCAGGTTCGGATTGTTCGGACGCACATGGTTCGGAAGATTGAACGCCTCCGCCCGGAATTCGACCGTATTCCGTTCCCGGAACCGCACCTGCCGGACCAGGCTCATATCGAACTGGAATGTTCCCGGCCCGAGGAGGTTGTTCGGACTCATCCCGAATGTCCCGGTCCCAGGCTGCGCGAACGCTGCCGGATTCAGCCACGAATCGAAACTCTGCTGAGCCGGATAAGGACTGGAGCCGACCAATGCAGCCCTCTGGCCGCCAATGCTGTTCAGCGCCGAATCGATCGTCGTCGTGGCCGAGAAATAGCTGCCGGACTGGATTCTCATGATTTCGGAAAGCTTCCAGTCCCCCACAACGATCTGCATCCACTTCTGAGAGAATTTCGGCGCCTGCTCCACGGCCGACACATTGATCAGATGGCGGTGATCGATGCCCGCGCAGTTGCCGCGATCGAAGTCCCTGTTGGCGGGGTTCGTGTACTGGACGCCGTCCAACTCCGAGGTGAAGGGCCCGGCGATGCAGTGCGACCAGGTGTAATTTCCCAGGATCGTGAAGTTGCTCGACAAGCGATGCTGCGCTGAAACCAGGAGTGCGTTGTAACTCGCGGTCGATCCCGTATCGAGTGAGTGAATCGTGCCGATGAGCCCGCCCTGCGCCGGATTGGCGAGGTACAAAGGCCGCCGGAAGTTCTGATTGCCGGTCGTGGAGCAGGGACCCGGCGCCGTGAGCCCGTATTGTCCGGCGACGCAGTTGCCGGGAATGTAGACCGCCGCGTTGACGGGATTATCCGCCCAGAGGTGAATCGTGTTGTTGCCCAGATAGCTCGCCGACAGCAGCCAGTTGGCTCCAATCTGTTTCTGGATACTCAGGTTCCACTGCTCGAGGTAAGTCGGCTGGATATCCAGAGGATAAGTCGTGTAAGTTCCGAACGAGGGGAATACGAAGTTCTTGTTCAGATTCAGCGGGAACGGATTACCGCCGGGAAAGGCAGCGCTGTTGCCCTGACCCGGTCCCCAGGGGTCGTCGAAGAATACCCTGGTCCGGTTGATGGTCTCACCCCATGGCGGAGCCTGCGAAAACCCGTACGCGAAGACACTATGGGGCAGATCGTAGAACATCCCCCACGAGGCCCGGATCGTCATGCGGCCGTCGCCTTTCGGATCCACGACAATGCCCA
>CAZXCO010001030.1:0-17497 GCA_964639095.1 uncultured Solibacteraceae bacterium | reverse complement strand
CAGTGGACCAACGGCGACTATCATAATTTCGCGCACGTGGCCGGCCTTGCCATGCGGTTCGACGTGAGCCGTCTGATACCCGGAAAACGCTGAAATTACGGCTGCCGCGGGCGGCCTCTACAGGGACGAGCGCCGCAGACCGGGCCAGCCGGCGAACGTGTTCATTCAAAGGCAGACGACTCCAATAAGAAGCCACGACCGCCCGAAAGCAATAAAAAAGCGCCGGTGGCAGAAGCACCGGCGCTCGACTGTTTTCTTTACTACCGACTCTTAACGAACCGGAGAACTCTACTTCTTCTCCTCGCCGTCCTTCGATTTTCCCACCAGGTGTTCGAGATCGCGATTGTTTTCCTGGCAGATGTATTCCATCAATTCACCCTTCAGCAACACCGGATGCGTGGTGAAGTTCCAGGGCTTCGTGTAAGCGCCGGGATCGTCCACGGTGTGCGTGATGGTCATATGGCCGAGGTCGTCGCGGTGGAAGCGCTCGATCACGTGCAGTTTGTCGGTCGTCGGCAGACCCGCTTCATCGATCCAGGCTTTGCCGTTGAAACCGACGGTGTCGACCACAAAATCATCGCCTTCCCAGTGGCCGATGGAGTCACCGAGCCAGCTCGGATTCGGATCCTTCTGATGGGGCCGGCCGTCCGTGAAAATCTGCCGCCAGATATGAGCGCCGCCCTCGTAAACGATGAGGGTCAGACCGGGGACCTGCACGATTCGAAACGGATAGGGGGTCGTGCTCATGCGTGGCACGCCCGGGGGCAAACAGCGGGCTTCCGGATCGTCACGCGAGATGTTGGATTTGTGGTCCTCATAAACCTTCTTCGCCCAATCCTGGAACGGCACATCCACGCCCGTGCCGACAAGGTTCACATTCTGGCGGATCGCGTTCGGCGCCCACGCGCCCTGAATATCGGGCTTGCCTTCCGCATTTCGCGGGGCGGGTCCCTCCGGAGGCCAATCGGGCTTCGCTCTGTTCGCAGCGCGCCCGCCACCTCCCCGGCCTCGATTTGCCGGCGCATTCTGAGCAGCCGCACTGGCCACAAAACCGAAAGTCGTCAGAATAGTAAAGATCACAAGGAAGGATTGCGATCGGTAGCTTTTCTTCATCTGTTGCCTCTTTTTTGTCGTAAAACCCATGGGCGCTTCAGAGAACGAAACAGGCGCCGGGCTGCACGTGTGGGAGAGTCTCGTTCCATGTCTGGTGGGCAGGCTCCGAAACGATGCCTCTGCTGGCCTTTCTCGCGGTGATCTCAGCGTCCCGGCCGGACGGAAAAATTCTGGCGTCTGTAAGAACCAGCCGCTTCACAGTATTTCCCCTCTGAACCGGAATGTGCGCCGCATGCCTGCAGCCGGAATCATACAACAATCCGGGTCATATGAAAAGAGGGATTGCATGCATTTCTTCGGTTGCTCTCGCACACCAGGCACCTGCAGACAGCGCCACATACGCCTCTTTTCGGCGGCCGGCTTCCATGAATGCATGCGCGCAGCACTCATGGAAGACCCGAATGTATTCAAATCCGGGCGGAAGTTCCAACTTAATTGTCAATAAAAAGGCGCCGGACGGAGCCGTGCCGTTACGCCTGCTTTGCGCTCCAGGCCTGGATACGTTCCACCGCCCGCATCAGGTTCTCGTAGGAATTCGCATAGCTGAAGCGGACGTAGCCTTCGCCATATTCGCCGAAACCCGCGCCATTCAGGCACGATACGCCCGCATCGTTCAGCAGCGAATCGGCGATCTCCTTCGAACTGCGCCCGGTCCCTTTCACATTCGCGAACGCATAGAATGCGCCGCCCGGGATCGCGCAGCGCAAGCCCGGAATATCGTTCAGACCGGCGCAGAACGCGTCGCGGCGGCGCTGGAATTCCGTGACCATGGCCGTCACGGGCTCCTGTGGGCCGGTCAGCGCGGCGACTCCGGCTATCTGTGTGAAGCTGGCGGTGCAGGAATTGGAATTCACCATCAATTTGTTCACCGCATCCACCAGAAATGAGGGCATCACGCCGTACCCGAGGCGCCAGCCTGTCATCGCATAGGTTTTCGAAAAACCATCGAGAATGACGGTCTTGTCGAGCATGCCAGGCAGGCTCGCGATGGACACCGGCTTTTTGTCCCCATAGACAATCCGCGAATAGATTTCGTCCGACAGCACGACCACATTCCTTCCGCGCAGTTCCCCGGCAATGGCGCTGATATCTTCCGGCGGGATCGTTCCGCCGGTCGGATTCTGCGGCGAGTTCAGCACCACCATCTTTGTTCGAGGGGTCAGACTCCTGCGGAATACGTCGAGGTCGAAGGAAAATCCCCGCTCTTCGACCAGCGGAACCGGCACCGGCGTGGCTCCGCAAACGCGGATCATCGACTCATAGATGGGGAAGCCGGGATTGGGATAGATTGCCTCATCGCCCGGTCCCAGGACCGCCAGCATGGAGAAGAAAATGACTGGCTTGCCCCCAGGCGTCACACACACGTTCGCCGCATTGACCGGAATGCCCCGGGTCTCGGAAACATAGGCGGCGACCGCCTCCCGCAATTCCGGCAGGCCGAGTGACGGGCCGTAGTGCGTCCAGCCGTCGTCGAGGGCCTTTTTGCCCGCATCCACAATGTGCTGCGGAGTGGGGAAGTCGGGCTCGCCGATTTCGAGCCGGATAATATCTTTTCCCTGCGCCTGCAGGGCGCGGGCGCGCGCGAGCACGTCGAAAGCGGACTCGGTGCCGATACAGGACATTCTTTCAGCAAGTTTCATAATTTTTTATCGTTTTTCGATTTTGCATGCGTACTCGATCGCGCCACACTGGCTGAACTCCATCAAAGGAACATGATTGCCGCATTGCAGACGTATGGCGAATCGAATTCCGTCATCTCGCCGGCGCGCTTGCCCTGGATGGGCAGCACGCGAACCGAGAGAGGCTTGTTCAATCGGGAAGACATGGCTGCCACGTCCGTAATGAGAGCGGCGATCCGCTCCACGGGTGTATCCCCGGCGACCGGCACCATGTCGATGCCGACTCCGCACACGCTCGACCAGGCGAGCAGGCCGTCGACGCCGATTCTCCCTTCCGTGACGGCGGCGGCAAGCCCGGGGTCTTCGAGCACAGGCAGCATGATCCCGCAATATCCGGCCCGGGCAACCGGCACGCTCTTTACCGCGGCGGTCACCAGACTGCACAGCGCCAGAGTTCCCGGAGAGCCCAGCTTCGTCCCGAGAGCGCTGAAAGCCTTCGCGACGCTCTCTGCGGGATCGAGAGAGGGAGCAATGGAAGTATCCAGTCCCCGGAAGCGGATTCCCGCCTTGCTGCCCACTGCTTCGGCCTCCGCGGCAACCGGGCCACAGGCCGCGATCAGGCGGTGCAACAGTTCCCGGCCAGCCTCCGGCACGCAGCCCGACGTCGAGAACGAATCGACCAGAATGTCGCTGTTTTCAAAACCGATCGAAAACGATGCCTCGTCGCCGTCGTGATACGAGCCCGGGAAAAACGGCGTTCCGGGCGCGAGACCGCAGCCTGCTCCGAACCGGAAATTGCCGAATCCATCGCCGCTCACCGTCGAGAGATAAACGATCGCTTCCGCTGCGGCGCGGGCCGCATCTCTGTCGGCCGCGAGATCGGCCCTGCTGACGCCGGCGCAGCCGCTAAGGTTCCGGGACGCGGCCAGAATCTCCGCCATGCTCGCAATCTGGTCCGGCGTTCCCGCCATACCGGCGCTGCAGAAATTCACTCCGGCGCCGGCGCACGCGAGGTCGACCTCGCCGAGAAGCCTCGAGCGATCCGCGGCACTCAGGTTGCCCAGTCCTTTCTCCCAGCGCTCGAAGCAGATCCGGCGGCTTTGCACCGTGTACCCAAGCGTCTGGAAATGATCCGCCAGCCGTTCGAGTTTCCTTCCCGCGTCAGACACCGCTTCGGGAGTCGGGAGCCCCGGCAGTCCGGCGGTAATGGTTCTGATCTTCATCAGGCGAAAATCGGGAGCGGCAAACCGGAAAGCGAATCAGGAGGCCACGGTCCCGGAAACATCCTGCGCAAACGTGAAGAAGCTTTCCAGAAATTCCAGATCGATTTCGGGATAAACAGGGTAGCGGGCAAGCAGCGCATTGACGCGCTCGTGCGCCTCGTCCCGGACCTTCTCGTCGAGATTGTAATTGACCTTGCTGGTTCCGGCGGCAGTGGTTCCGGTCAGCACCAGCGCGATGATCGAAGCGATTTCGGCGATCTCGCCCGGTCCCATTCCAAGCGTCGTCACGGCGGGAGTCCCGAGCCGGAGACCGCTCGTATACCACGCGCCATTCGGGTCGTTGGGAACGGTATTCCGGTTCAGCGTGATTCCGCATTCCCGCAGCGCGCGCTCCGCCTGACGGCCTGTGAGCCCGCGGGGAGAGACATCGACGAGCAGCAGATGATTGTCCGTGCCGCCGGTCACGATTGTCTGCCCCGCCTTCACGAGATTGGAAGCAAGCGCCTGCGCGTTCTCGACAATCCGGCGCGCATAATCGGCGAACGCCGGATCGAGCGCTTCCGTGAGACAGTTCGCTTTCGCGGCTATGACGTGGGGCAGCGGTCCGCCGAGCACGAGAGGGCAGCCTTTGTCGAGGAAAGGCGCGAATTCACGGGTTGAGAGCACGAGGCCGCCGCGCGGGCCGCGGAGCGTCTTGTGCGTCGTCGTGGTCACAACGTCCGCGTAAGGGATGGGATTGTACTCGCCTTCGAACACGCGACCCGCGACCAGCCCCGCGAAATGCGCCATATCGACCATCAGAACGGCCCCTGCGGACTGAGCGATCTCCCGCATTCTGGCGAAGTTGATCCGCCGTGGATACGCGCTGTAACCGGCGAGCAGAATCAGGGGGCGGAACTCGCGCGCGATGCGGGCGATCTCGTCATAGTCGAGCAGGCCGGTGGCGGGGTTGGTGCCGTAGGAGTGGCATTCGAACATGCGCGCCGAAACGTTGCGGCGGAAACCGTGTGTGAGGTGGCCTCCAGCGCTGAGTTCCATCCCCATGAGGCGCTGGTTGCCGAGCTGCCGCCGCACATTGTCCCATCCGGCTGCGTCGAGGTCGGTCGATTCCTTGACCCCGAGAGTCTCGAGCGCAGGCACTTCGATTCGCTTGCTCAGAATGGCCCAGAACGCGACGAGGTTGGCGTCGGCGCCGCTATGCGGCTGGACGTAGGCATGATCGGCGCCGAAGAGCTTTTCGGCCAGGCGGCAGGCATGCGATTCAATGGCGTCCACGTTCTCGCAGCCGGCGTAAAACCGGGCGCCCGGAACGCCTTCCGCGTACTTGTCGGTCAGCAGGTTCGCCATGGCGGATTGGGTTGCCAACGATGTGTAATTCTCGCTCGCGATCAGCTTGACGTTGCTCCGCTGGCTTCTCAGCTCGCGAACCACGGCCTGAACGGCGGGAGGGCAGACACGCGCCACGCAGTCCAGATTGGCAAGATATGCGAGAAATCCCGGGTGAACATCAGGAAGGCCACGTTTCGACTGGTTGAGATAAGCGGCGAGTGCCGAGCCAGGCGCTGAAGAAGACGGCGCTGAATTGGACATGGATAGACACATTGTAGTTCCGGCCCCCAGACGCGCTCGCGGAACGCGATAAGGGCTAGGAAGAAACCTTTCGGAAAAACGGGATCCCGTCGCGCACGGCGGTCTCGACCACGTGGTCGTCGATGGCAACGCGCTCGCCTTCCACACGCGCGGTGAGACGTTCGCCGTTGTCCAGTTTCACGATGATGACCTGATAAGGCACATCGGCCGCAAACCGCTCGGGCGCCAGATGAACCACGGTTTCGGTATAAACCACACCCATCCGCTCCATCAGCCCTCCCCGAGGATTGTGACAACACACGTAGCGCCGCTGCCGCCGAGGTTCTGAGCCAGACCCGTGGAATGGCGCGGCAATTGCCGTTCGCCCGCCTCGCGGCGAATCTGCTGCACGAGATCGCAAATCTGCGCCACGCCGGTCGCGCCCACCGGGTGGCCCTTGGACTTCAGCCCCCCGCTCGCGTTGATCGGCATCGGCCCGTCGCGGCGCGTGCCGCCTTCAGCGGTGAAAAATCCCCCGCGGCCGCGTTCGACGAAGCCGAGGTCCTCCATGGCGACGATTTCGGCGATGGTGAAGCAGTCGTGCAGTTCGGCGAACTGAATGTCGCGTGGCGTGAGGCGCGCCATCTCATAGGCTTTCTTCGCGGCTCCCCGAACAGCGGCAAACGTCGTGATATCGGGCTTCTGGTCGAGCGCCACATGGTCCGAAGCCTGCCCCGCGCCCAGAATCCGCACAGGCCGGCCGGTGAATTCGCGCGCCCGGTCCGCCGCGCAGAGCACGACCGCGGCCGCTCCATCGCTGATCAGAGAGCAGTCATACAGGTTCAGTGGCTCGGCGATTGGCCGTGCATTCATGGCCTGCTCGAGAGTGATGACCTTGCGCATCTGCGCGTCGGGGTTGAGCGCGCCATTGGCATGATTCTTGACCGCTACGGCCGAGAGATGCTCCCGCGTTGTTCCGAAGTCGTGCATGTGGCGGCGGGCGATCATGGCGAACAGGGAGGGAAAAGTGGATCCCGCCTTGACTTCGGTCGCGCAATCGCCCGCGCCGGAGAGAATCTCCGTCACGCGGGCCGTTGGCTGGCAGGTCATTTTTTCCACGCCCAGGACCATAACGATGTCATAAACGCCGCTGGCAATTCCGAGAAAGGCTTGAAAAAAGGCCGCGCCGCTCGAAGCGCAGGCGGCTTCGAACCGCGTGGACGGAATCCCGGTCATCCCGAGGGCGCTGGAAATATAGGGGGCGAGGTGGTTCTGGGCCGTGAATTCCGGCCCCGCGAAGTTACCCAGATAGAACGATTCGATCGCGCCCGGCTCCATTCGGGCGTTCCGCAGGGCCTTTTCGCCGGCGGCTACGGCCAGTGCGCGCAGGTCAAGATCCGGAAAAGCCCCGAACGGCGTCTTTCCTGCTCCGATTACGGCTACCTGTCTCACACGTCACTCGATTTTCGAACTGCGGCGGGTCCGGCGTCCGCGTCCGGCGGCCTGTCAAACTCACCTATACTTGAGGATAGCGCGCAGGTTGCTTTCCACGCCTGACGCCCTCCGGGCGTCATGTCTACAGGGAATGGCGACTTTAGCGGCACAGATTGGCATGAAAGAGTCCGATCCGGCGCCAATGAATGACGACCGGCAGCGCTCGGCGTTGCTCGAAACGGGCGGCGTACCGTCAGAACTGCAGGAACGGTTCGTGGCGGAAAATCTGCGCCGCATTTTCCGGCAGATCTACCGCATGGTCGGAAACGTTCATGATGCGCAGGACCTCACGCAGGAAGCTTTTATAAAGGCCCTGCAGCGCCAGGAGCAACTCAAGGACGAGTTGAAAGCGGCGCACTGGCTCTCCCGGATCGCCACCAACACTGCTCTGGATTTTCTGCGCCGCCACGGACGCGTCGCCTTCTGTGAGATGGCGGAAGCTCCCGAGAGCCACTGGGATACCCCCGAAACTGCGGCGCTTCGTTCCGAAGAGCGCGACTGGCTGGCCGCCGGGCTCGAGCGTCTGACGCCGCGGGAGCGTGCCGCGCTCGTGTTGCGCGATATGGAGGACCTGCCTGCCGAGGAAGTGGCGAAGCGGCTGGATTGTTCCAAGGCCACAGTGCGCTCGCATATCGCCAATGCGCGAACCAAGTTGAAGCGATTCGCGGAGAAGCGGAAGAGGTGATCGCGATGGGAACGTCGAACCATCCCCGGGAAAGCGATCTGGCGCTTCTCGCCGGCGGAGAAACCGGCCGGATCCGGCGATTTGTGCTCGATCGACATGTGCGGGCCTGTACGGACTGCCGGGAAAAGGTCTCCGGATACCATTCGTTGCGCGCCGAACTGGCCGATCTGGAACTGCCCGATGTGAACTGGGCGTTCCTCGCTTCGGACATGCGGGCCAATATCCGGCTGGGACTGGAGGCGGGGGCGTGCGTGCGCACGACTTCGGCCCTGCGGGTGTGGAACCCGCGATTCGCCATCGCCTTTGCCAGTCTCATTCTGCTTGTGGCGTCGAGTTTCTTCCTGCGCGGCACTCTGTCACTGCGTGATGGGCGGTCCCGGCAGACGGAGGCGGGCGCGGCCCCGGTTTTGCGCTTCACACGATCGGGCGTGGAGTTTCGCAGCGGCGAGACGAGCATGATTCTTTTGAACCGCGCCGGGGACGACACGAATCCCACAGTCAGCGCGCGCGGCGACATCGGATCGCGCATCGTCGATGCCGGATCGGTGACGATCAACAATGTTTACCTGCAATAGAGGGCCTGTTCTCCAGCGGCGCTCGCAGCTTCGGGCGGCGCGGTCTGCAGGCAAAAGGTCTTGTCCGGAGAAGCCGGAGAGGTTCACCCGTGACCGGCGTTGATGGCAGTCGAATGCATTCCACACTTCTGGCGGTTGCCCTGGCGGCGGCGTTTGCGGGCGCAGCGGGCGCACAGGACGCGGCTCTCGATCCATCCAGTTCTCTCAAGATCGACCTGCCCCCGGATGCTCCGCTGAGTCTGATTTCGACCACGATGGGTAACTCCCACGCGACATACCGCGGCGGGACCGTTATCCTCGACCTCCACATGGGCCTGACGCTCCGCAACGGGGGCTCCAGGCACATTCGCGGCGTGACGCTGCTGATCACGGCGCAGGAGTTTGCGCCGGGCGGCAGGGGTTCGGTCGCGAGACCTTCGATCGATGTCCCCCCTGGAGAGACGTTCACGGTTCCGATCGACATTCGCCTCGTCCGCCCGGTGCGCGAGCCGGCGGGGCCGCTGGTACGGGTTCAACTGGATGGTGTGTTGTTTGACGATCTGAGCTTCTTCGGGCCCAACCAGCTCAGCTCCCGGCGGGCGCTGACCTTCTGGGAAGTGGAAGCGCAGCGGGATCGCGCGTATTTCAAGAAGGCTTTACAGGCGCACGGCGAAAACGGGCTGCGGCAGGCGATTCTTGCGAGCATCGCGAGACAGGCGGACCGCCCGCAACTGAATGTTTCTCTCACGCGCAACGGACGGGCCACTGGCGCGGCGGTTCCGTCCACGGACCACATCGCCCAGTTCGCTTTTCTGAATCTTCCGGGCGCGCCTGTGCAGCCGATCGAAGGCTGGGCGGCGATTTCCGGGAACGAGGCGCGTTCGCCGCAGATCGAGATTGTCAACAAGTCGCACAAGCCGGTCCGCTACGTGGAGATCGGCTGGCTGGTGAAGGACCAGCAGGGGCAGGAATATCTCGCCGGCTCGGTGCCCGCTTCGGAATCGACCATGCTGCTGCCTTCCGGCCAGCACACGCGGCTCCGCCAGGATACGGCGCTGCGGTTTTCGCGTGCGGGCAGGCCGATCGAGATCGATGGCATGACGGCTTATGTCAGCCAGGTGGAGTTCGCCGACGGCCATGTCTGGGTCCCCTCCCGGCACGATCTGGATTCCTCCCCGCTGCTCCGGATCACGGCGCCATCCCCCGAGGAGCAGCGCCTCGCCGACATCTATTCCAAGAAAGGGCTTGCCGCTCTGATCGCGGAACTGAACCGGTATTGATGACGGCGGGAACGACGAATTGTGCTCCCCTTGACAGCCGCGCATGGCGTCTGGAGATAATCGTTACTGCCCGCTGATTCTCCGGGCCCAACAGGGAGAGATTTTCCGGATGCGTTTATTGCCGACAGCAGTTTGCCTGATGACAATGCTCGGAGCCGCGGCCGCGCAGACTTCATCGAAAAGCAGTGCCGCACCTCGCGCCAAAGACGGCAAACCGGATCTCACGGGAATCTGGATTCCCGATGGCAAGTTCTCCGGCGATTTCTCGAAAGCGCTGCGTCCGGGCGAAAAGATCGTCATGCTGCCCAGCGCCGAGAAAATCATGAAGGAGCGCAAAAAGAAGGACGATCCGGTCAACCGGTGCCTCCCGATGGGCGTGCCGCGGCTGTCGCCGTTTCCGGAAAAGATCGTGCAGACTCCGTCCAAAGTCGTCATTCTTCAGGAAGGAGACATCCATACCTTCCGGCTCGTCTACCTCGGCGGACGTAAGCACCCCGACGAACTGGGCCCAACCTGGTACGGCGATTCGATCGGGACATGGGAGGGCGACACGCTCGTTGTCGACACCACCGGCTTCAACGATCGAACCTGGCTGGACTCGGTGGGGCATCCGCATACCGACAAACTGCATGTGACCGAAAAGTATCACCGCACGGATGCGAACACTCTGGTGCTCGACGTGACGGTGGATGACCCTGGTGCTTACGCGAAGCCCTTCACCCTCGAAGGGACGTTCAAGCTCGCCCCTGCGAGCCGCGAGATTCGCGAGCGTTACTGTTACACCAGCCCGGTGGATAACTACCCGGCGAAGGCAAGCAAGTAGAGCGCGCGAGCCCCGCTCTTCCATATCGCAGAGCCCAGGCGCGCAGGCAACGAACAGACGCACTTCAGCGGTGAGGACGAGAGCGTCACGCCCCCTCGTTCTTCCCGGCGAAGCGCTACGTCTGATCAAAGAGGATCCTCTTGCAGCTGAGGCACTCAAGAGTCAGGGCGCCTTCGACGAGTTATTGTTGATGGCGCCAGCACACCGCCTGGTCATCAAACGGACCCGGTCCAAAGGTTACAAGGGCATGGAGCTTCTTTTCTGCAACGGCAGTGGAAGTCCCGACGGTATCGGTACCAGGTGCATGCACGCAGCGCGAAGTCGTTCCGCGCGCTTCGCGGGCGGACACTTGAGCACACGACCGTGGTGCAGAATGCGGTCGAGCCTGGCCGCGACCACCGCACATCGCCCAGCAGCCGTCGCCAGTCTTCGATGGGCAGTTCGATGTCACCAGCGTACCCGCCGCAGTCATTCCTGACGCTGAGCTAGAGTCCAAGGCCGAACGCGCCGCGGCTTGCCACCGAGGCGCGTTCGGTTCCCCGACTGCGCGGCTCTACTTCTCGACTCCGATTCCGTGCGGCAGGCTGATCAGGTGCTGCGCATCCTGATTCTGGCCGTTGGCGTCCTGATTTTCATTGCAGACGGTCTCCTGGATCTCCCAGTTGGGGGCCAGTTGAGACGTCTCCTTGACGGTCCACGGACGGCTGTAAGCGCCCGGGTCGTCGATGGTAATCTCATCGACCAGGCGGCCCATCTCCGGGCGGGTCAGATGTTCGATGACGTGCAGCTTGCTCGTGCGCGGGTGGCCATCCGCATCCAGCCAGGAGTGATTGTTGCGGCCGTCGCCGAATCCGAGCCCTACGGTATCGATGACGAGGGTGTCACCTTCCCAATGGCCGATCGAATCTCCCCAGAATGTCTCCTTCACCGACGGATTGTGAGGGCGCCCGTCCAGAAAGATCTGACGATAGCCATGCACGTTTCCTTCATAAAGCATCAGCAGGAGTTTGTCGGTCTGAACCAGTTCCCAGGGGTATGGCGCCATACGAGGGGTGCCCATGGGCATGCAGAATCCCTCCGGATCGTCCTTGCTCTGATCCTCGACAAAGCGTTTGTGAAACATCTCCTTTGCCCAGGGCAGCATCGGGACCTGATCGGCATCGAGATCGCGGGCGATATTGTGAGAATAACCCTCGCCGGTCTTGCTCGGCGGGTCGCCAGGGCCGCGCCCCGGAGGCGCATAGACGCCGGAGAAATCCACCTTGCCGTCCGCCGTGCGCGGCGTGGGTTTGCCCTTCGGAGCTCTGGCGCGGCCGGCATCGGCCTGCGCTCGCGCGGGAACGGACGTCACCTGCGTCGCCGCCAGTATGGCGGCGACCGTAAGGAATGCGCCTGCGGGAACTCTCTTCATCTCGGCAACTCCTTCATTTCTGCAATGCGGCTTTATTCCTTGGGAATGCGGTCGGATGAGGAACCGGCGAAAAGTCTGGTGCCGTCGGGAAGCTTCACGGTCCGGCCATTGCAGGTGTTGCTGCCATCTTTGGCCCTGTAGCCCTCGATAACGATTTCGTCGCCCGGCTTCAGGGAATTCCTCTTCCAGCCGTTGCGAATCAGAGAACTGGGATTGCCGCCTTCACATGCCCAGACACCTTCGACGCCCTTGTCGTCCTTCGCATCGAGATGAATGAAGATGTGGGGGTTCATCCAGTCGACTTTCGTGACCTTTCCGGTGAGCGTGACAGGCTTTTTCAAATCATATTCCGCTTCGAATGAGTGATGCGCCCACGCGATCGTGGCAGTGAGGGCTATCAGGGCAAGCAGCGCAACCTTTTTCATCAGACGTATCTCCAAAGTGATTCCGGACCGGAAACTGGCATGCCAGTCTACCGCTTCCAGTAAATCATAGCTCAGGCGGATCCGGCGCAGCATTCGAATCGGCGGATGATATTCGACCGTGGGGCGAGTAATATGGTGGCGATGCGCGGGAACCCGAAGGTCATCGAGGCGCTGAATGAGGCGCTGAAGGAAGAGTTGACGGCGATCAACCAGTATTTTCTGCACGCCGAAATGTGCGAGAACTGGCATTATCAGAAGCTGGCCGGGCATATCCGAAAGGAATCGATCGAGGAAATGCGGCACGCCGAAGCGTTGATCGAGCGAATTCTCTTTCTCGACGGCACACCCAACATGACGGAATCCATGCAAATCAGCGTCGGCTCGACAGTGAAGGCCCAAATCGAGAGTGATCTGAAGCTGGAAATCAATGCGGTCGCGATGTACAACCGTTTCGTCCGGCTCTCGCAGGAGGAAGGGGACAACGCTTCCCGCGAGCTCTTCGAGCGCATCCTGCGGGACGAAGAAAGGCACGTCGACTGGCTCGAGGCCCAGGCGTACCAGATCGAAGAACTCGGCTACGAACGGTATCTGAGCCAGCAGATCCGGGACGAAGCCTGAGCCGCCGGGCCTCTTAATCGCGGTCGGCGCGGATCCCGTACTTCGTGAGCTTATAGGCGATATCGCTGCGAGTGAGTTGAAGCCGTCTGGCCGCCTCCGCGCGAACGCCTCCGCTCGACTTCAGCGCTCGCACAATCAGCCCTTTTTCGACTTCCTCCAGAACGTCTTTCAGGCTGACCGTTTCCGGCAGATCCGCGATCCACGCGAGGTTCCTGCCGGCTGCGGGCGGGCTCTGCTCGTCCGCGAGAGGCAGCGGAAAGTCCTCCGGACCGATTTCGGTTCCTGTGGAAAGAATCAGCGCCCGTTCGATCAGATTTCTGAGCTCGCGAATGTTGCCTGGGAAATGGTACCTCTGCAGCTTGTGGAGCGCGGCCGCGCTGATGGGACGCGGCGGCATCTTCAGCTCCCGGGAAATTTCACGGCTGAAAAGCTCGCAGAGCCCCGGGATATCCTCCCGCCGCTCCCGAAGCGGGGCCAATGCGATCGGGACCACAGCAAGCCGGTAGTAAAGATCCTGCCGGAACGTGCCCTGCGCCACTCTCTCCTCCAGATTCCGGTGGGTTGCGACGACGACTCGCACATCGACATCGCGAGGCTTCGTCGAGCCGACGCGCACAATCCGCGATTCCGCGAGAACCCGGAGCAGCTTCGCCTGCGTGGACTGCGACATCTCCCCCGCTTCATCCAGAAAAAGCGTCCCTTCGTGCGCGGCTTCGAACAAACCCTGCCGCAGACGATCGGCCCCCGTAAACGCGCCCTTCTCATGCCCGAACAGTTCGCTTTCGAGGAGCGTCTCGGTAAAGGCCGCGCAGTTCACCGCGATGAAAGGCTTCTGCGCCCGCGGGCTGCTCTTGTGGATGGCGCGCGCCACCAGTTCTTTGCCCGTGCCGGTTTCGCCGGTGATCAGCACGGTTGCGCTGGTCGGAGCAACTCGCGCAATCATCATCCGCGTGGCGCGGGTTGCCGGGCTGTTGCCGAAGATTTCCGCCGAGCCTTCGAGGCGGTCGACGGTGAGTCTGAGCAACCCGTTCTCGCGGCGAAGTTCCGTATGCTCGCAGGCGCGCCGCGCCGTCGCCCGTACGACGTCCGGCTGGAAGGGTTTGGTGATGAAATCGAACGCGCCCTGCCGCATACTCTCGACCGCGAGTTCGACGGTCGCAAAGGCGGTGAGAAAGACGACGGACAGTGCGGGATCGGCTTCGCGCGCGCGGGCGAGCACATCGAGGCCCTCGCCATCCGGCATCTTCTGATCCGTTATCACCGCGTCATAGCGATTCGCGGCAAGGCAGCCGGAGGCCTCGGCGACGCCCGCGGCCTCGGTAACGTCATGCTGATCCTGCACCAGATTTGAGGCCAGAATCTTGCGCATGCTGCGTTCGTCATCGACGATCAGAATCCGGCTCAAGGGCGCCACTCCTCATCGAGGGCTGAAGCCGGCGGAACCGGAGCCGGAAGGATGATCGTAAATTGAACCATATCGGATTCATTGCGGGAGAGGATCAAATCTCCCCCGTGCCCGCGCGCACTGTTGCGGGCGATCGCGAGGCCGAGACCGGTACCCTCGGGCCTTGTCGTAAAGAACGGCTCGAAAATGAATTCGACCGCTTCCGCCGGAATCGGACCATTGCCATTCTCGACCTCGATCCGGATCTCGTCGCGGAGCCGCCTTCCCCGCAGAACGACAGTCGCGCCGGGACTGGAAGCCTCAATGGCATTCATCGCGAGATTCAGGAGCGCCTGCTGCAACTGGCCGGCGTCGACGTCGGCCCAGAGGCCGTCCGGCCCTTCACTGCGAATGGCGACGGCGGATGCGGTCGCACGCGGCCTGCAAATATCCGCGACATAGGCGATGGAGTCGGCGACGTCGCCCTGTGATTTCAGCGGAGACCGGGGACGGGCATAGGCGAGAAAGTCCGTCGTCAGCCGCTCCAGCCGGGAAGCCTCCCTTGCAGCGATGTCGAACATCTCCTGGCTCACCGTGGGATCGGCATCATGGCGGAAGGCCGTCGTCAGCGCACTCGAGATCATGGCGACGGGGTTCCGGATCTCGTGCGCGATTGCGCTGGAAAAGCGCCCCACCGCGGCCAGCTTTTCCTCCACCAGAAGCTTTGCCTTTGCTTCTTCCAGTTCGGCCATGCTTTTCGAAAGAGCCACCTGCTTGGATCGGAGATGATTCACGAGGGTCCAGACCAGCACGCCGGCAACTGCGTAAATCAGCGAGATTGTTCCGGCTTCCAGATATTCGTTGAGGTCCGCCGGAGGGTGCAGCCGGAAGTAATTCCACACCCAGAAAAAAATCAGGCCGCCGCTCGCTGCGGCAGTGACTAGAGTCGCGCTGAGGGAGAGCCGAAACGCGGCCTGCAGCACGGGCGCAGTCATAAGGGCGAAATACTGGATGTCCTGCCGGTATGAGAGGGATGCCAGGCCGAAGGCGATCAGCAGATTGACCGCAATGGCTGCCCATGTCAGGGCGACGATGCCGCCGGGGCTGAGCGACTTCCTCCCGTTCACCCAGATCAGCTCGAGCACGTTTGCCGCGAACCCCACAAACAGCACCAGAAACAGCTCCGGAGGCGGGCTGCCGAAGTAAGGCGCGAAGAGAACATGAGCCAGCAGGAGCGCGGCAAGGAGGACCAGATTGAGAAGCGCGAAAATCAGTTCCTGGCGCTTGAACGAAGGGAAGTCCGGCGCGAGAAGTGACGATTCGCGAATCAAGTGCCTCAGCATATCAGCAGTTCGTGATCTCAGGCTGAAGCCGAATTCTCCCGAAACGGGGTTTACAAGAGGATACATTCGATTCACCCAAAGAGTGTTTCTCCTGAAGGCAATCGCACAGCCATTTCCCGGTGAGAGAAAACGCCGCGCGATGTGGCTGTTTCCGGCTCTCAAAGCACCCGCGCGTTCAAGCTTTTGAACAACCCGCATGGATTTGTCCGACTTTTGATACGCCGCGCCCTGCCGCGCCCCGGAATCTAAAGGACTTGGCGATGGCCCGCCGCTTGCGATTGGAGAAGCGTCAACCGCGCGAAACAAAGCGGAAGAAAAAAGGAAGCAACCATGACAGTCAATGATGTGATGACGCGACGGGTCGCAACCTGCCGGCCGGAGACAAACCTGGCGGCAGCCAGCGCCCTGATGTGGGAAAACGATTGCGGGATTCTGCCGGTCCTCGCCGAAACCGGTGAGGTCACAGGAGTCCTGACCGACCGGGATATCTGTATCGCGGCCGGCACAAGAGACGAGCGTCCTTCGGAACTGAGGGCGAGCGAGGTGGCGCGAACGAGCCCCTGGACATGCAAGTCCACCGACGATCTCCGCCTTGCGCTGCAGATCATGCGGGATGCAGGAGTCCGGCGTTTGCCGGTGGTCAGTCCGGAAGGCGAACTGGAGGGCATCGTGTCGATCAGCGACATCGCCCTGAACGTGCGCCGGGGCCTTGGTACGGTGGGCGCACCAGCGGTCTCCGACACAGACGTGGTGGACACGCTGCAGGCAATCTGTTCGGCTGCCGGCCGCCTCTCCACACTGTCGATCGCCAGCCACAAGGCCGCCGCCTGACGCGGCGGATCCAAATAACCAATTACAAAACAAAGGAAGAGCAGGGGAAAACCATGTTGTTCAAAGCCGATAAATTACGTGTATCCAGAGTGCGTCCGACCAGATTGGGTCTGCCCATGGCCGCCATCGCGCTAGCCGTCGCCACGTTCCCGGCGGCTCTCACGGCCGCTGAAAGCAGAGAGCCGCTTGAAGTGGAGAAAGAGGGAACTGACCTCATTTTTCAACTGGAAGGCGTGGCACGCGACGTTCACTTCAACGCCGACCGTCTGGATTCCTTCAGTCGCAATGTCGACGTGTCTTCGTGGACGCATAACGAGCACCTGAACCAGATCAAGTCGCTGGTGAACAAGGGTCTGCAGCCGAAGCTGACCCGGCTCGTCGAAATCCAGCCGGAACTGCCGGTCTGGCAGCAGGAAGGCATCAACCAGATGCTCAGCGCTGCCACGGGACTTGCCGCTTCCACCAATTCGGCCATTCTCAACAGGAATGCGACAGGCAAGAGGCCAGTGCTTCTGAATCCTGAATATCGCGAGCTGATCACCAGCATCAACCGCCACGCCGAGACTCTGGTGAAGACCTCCGACGCCATGACCTCCTTTACGGAGGCGCGCCGGAACGCGCTCGACGCCGGTCTGAACGTGGCCGAGTATTGATGCGTCTGGTCCGGGGGCGGCCTCGAAACCGCCCCCGGGACCGCGACCCCGGTGCGGCGGGACTCCGTTTGCGAGATCCTCAGGTCAGAGGCCGCCGGTTCCGTGGGCGACCCGGCGCCTGCGGCGTCAGGAAGCCGCGGATTACCGGGTTCGCACCATACGTGCAGATGAGGAGGAGAAATCGATGAAACTCTACGATCCCATCAGCGGAATTCTGAGGCGGAAAGGCTCCGCCGTCTGGTCCGTATCACCATTTGTTCCGGTTTTCGAGGCGATCTTCCGAATGTCGGAGGCGCGTGTCGGCGCACTGCTGGTTCTCGATGGCGGCAAAGTCGCGGGAATCATCTCCGAGCGGGATTACGCTCGCAGAGTCATTCTCAAAGGCAAATCGTCGAGACAGACTCTCGTCGTCGAAATCATGACCACGCCCGTAATCTCCACAAATCCCTCCTCAACAGTCGAGGAGTGCATG
>CAZXCO010001029.1:0-3259 GCA_964639095.1 uncultured Solibacteraceae bacterium | reverse complement strand
AGGCAGTCAATACAGTGGAAAAAAGCGCCAGACCGGTGACCAGCAGAAGATTCTTCAACATTTAGACTGAGTGCTCTTTGAAGAACTTCAGCATCTTCGACCACGCATCTTTGGCGGCTTCCGGGTCGTAGCCGGGGCGATAATCCGCGTTAAACGCGTGCTGCGCTTCCGGATAAACGTGAATCTGGTCCGTTCTGTTCGCCGCTGCGAGAGCCTTTCGCATCTGCTCGACTGTCTCCAGAGGAATCCCCGTATCCCTACCGCCGTAGAAGCCGATGACCGGAACCTTCAGGTCCTGCGCAATATCAACGGGGCTCTTCGGCTGCAGTTCGGTCGTCGGGCCCGCAAGTTTCCCATACCAGGCCGCCCCTGCCTTCAATTGCCTGGTGTGCGCGGCGTAAAGCCAGATAATGCGGCCTCCCCAGCAGAACCCGGTCGCAGCAAGCCGGCCGGTATCCCCGCCGTCTTTCGCCGCCCACTCGACTGTAGCGTCGAGATCCCCCAGCACCTGCGCATCGGGCACCCTTGAAACCACCTTGCGAATATCTTCTATCGCGGTAAGATTCGCGACGTCGCCCTCGCGCGCATATAGATAAGGCGCAACCGCAAGGTATCCATTCTTCGCCAGCCGCCTGCAGAGATCTTTAATATGCTCATGAACGCCGAAGATCTCCTGAATCACAAGCACAGTGGGGAAACCGGAGCCCTCTTTCGGCTTGGCCCGGTATGCAGGAATACGCACGCCGCTGCCAGGAATTTCGACATCGCTGGCCGTCAACCCGTCGGTGTCGGTGGTGATCGCGCTCGCCGTGACCGGCATCACGGCCGCCGCGAATCCCTGCGGCAGCCTGGACAGGGGCACATTCAATTCCGGAGTCATGATCGACGTCATTCTAACAAGCGTGGAATTTTCTTTGGCGGAATCTCACTCCGGCGGCATCGGGCGGGAGACGGCGGCAAGGATGAAGGCGCCCAGCCGCTCGTGATCGATCGCTCTCAACCTGCGGTGGATCGACGCGGGCCAGTTGTCGATCCAGCGAATATACGACTCGCAGGATGCGGTCGCCTGACGGGAATCCGGATGTCCGCCCGTCCGGCTTTCCACCAGTTCCATCCACCGGGTGGCCAGTTCCTGCGCCTTTTCGCTCGATGGTTTCTCCGCAGACGACGCCTCCATCTTGAACCACAGGTCCGCCATCGCGAGCGGCAGCCGCTGCTTTTCCTCCTCAGCGAAGGCGTCCAGTTCCTTCTCCCACACGACTTCGCCGTAATGCCTCGTTCGATAACACCGGAAGGCTGCGGCAATGAAGCGGGAAATCGCATCGAAATCGACGCCGCTGAACTGCGCACGGACCGCCTCGGGCCAATACTGCCGGTCCGCCCACGCATTCAACAGGCCGAAGTGAATCCCGGGATCGCCCCCCGAATCGGCGACGCGCAATCGCCGCCACCGCGCCGCGAGAGCCTGCGCTTTCGGACTTCCGGGATCGTCTCCGAGCGCGGCCGCGATTTCGCGGAACAGCTCGTTCCATGCGCGTGACGGCCAGTCGCGATGGCGCGCTTTGAACTGCTTCCAGCCCTCCTCGCGATAGTAGTTCTTCATGAATTCCGTATCGTTGTGCGCGTCCGTCTGCATCTGAATCGCCTCGATGATCTCTCTCACCACGTCGGAGCCGGCTGGCAGTCCGGATTGCAGGATGCCTTCCGCCCGGGCGATCGCCGCAATCGCTCTGTCAAGAAGCTGGCGTTTCTGCTCCAGCACCGAGCGCTGCAGACGCAGGGCATCCCCGAGTCGAGGACCGTCCCGGTCCAGCAGTCCCCTGATTTGTTTCAGCGACAGTCCGAGAAACCGGAGCGCCACGATCTCTTCCAGGCGCGTGAGATCGTGCTCGGCATAAATCCGATAGCCCGCTTCCGTTCGCCGCGGCTTCAGCAGGCCGAGCCGGTCGTAATGGTGCAGCGCCTTAACCGTGACACCGGCCAGTTCCGCGAATTCCTGCACGCGATAGAGACTCACTTGCCTGTTCCCCCATCCTGCAGCCCGACCCTGCGGGAGAGTCAAGCGGAAATCCGGCGCCCGCTCCAGGGGAACCGCGCGCTGCTGGAAATGTCGCGAGCGGCCGTCGTCACGAACTCGATCAGACGTTGCGGCTCCCGCCAGATGGCGACCGTGGGAGATCCATTCAGCGAAATAGCCGCCCGGACCGTACCGGTGAAGTCGATAATCGGAGCGCTGAGGGCGCGTACGCCAAGATCGTGCTCCTCATCCGCGATCGCGTACCCGCGCTGGCGGATCCTGCGCAATTCGACCAGCAGCCGATCGCGGGAGACGATCGTTTTGGGCGTTCGTGGCGTGAGCGCGTGCGCATCCAGATAGGCGGTCAACTCCTGGCGCGAAAGACCGGCGAGAAGCACTTTTCCCAGCGCAGTCGAATGCGCCGGCAGTTCTCTCCCGATGTCGCGCTGCTCACGCGGGCGTTCGCGGACCAGAGTCTCGCCCCCGCGGCTGGGCGGCTCGACGCGGTCCACCAGCAGAATCTGGCCCCCCTCGAGCACGCCGACCCCGGCCGCCAGTCCGGTCTCGCTGGCGACCCGGTAGAGGACCGGTTCGGCTCCCGAACGAAAGCCGAGATCCCGCAGCGCGCCGTGCGCAAGCGCAACCGTCTTCAGGCCGATCTTGTAGCGGCCGGTGTTTTCGTCCTGTGCGAGATATCCCTGGCGTTCGAGCCGCGCCAGAATCCAGGAACAACTGCTGCGGGGGATATTCAAATGGCGGCTGATTTCGGCGTTCCGCAGCCCTCCGGGAGCTTTCTCGACGAGATCGAGAAGCAGCAAAGCCCGCTCCAGCGAGTTGGTGGGGGACGCCGGCATTGCCTAACAGTGTCCAATAGGTTGAACAAACTGTCCAGCCGGAAAATGCTGGGGCACGATGGTAATACCTGCGGGGCGGACCGCCCGGGCGGAGAACAATCCCTGTGCGGTTTCGCGCAGCAAGCGATCCGGAGCCTGAAAATCGGTGCTCACAATCGTGAGCGGCCGGGTTGTATTCGATGGAATGAAATCAGGAGCGAACGGTGTCAAAGCAAAAATTCGTAATCGCGCCGCATATGCGGCTTCAGGAGTGGGTCGCCGAAGAGAAAGACTACTTCAAGGCGGAAGGGCTCGAATATGACTTCCTTGAAGAACTCGTATCGAAGGAAGGCAAAAAACATGATCTCGGCCACAAAGTGGGCGCGTACCAGACGTTCGAGCGGGGCCG
>CAZXCO010001028.1:0-6884 GCA_964639095.1 uncultured Solibacteraceae bacterium | reverse complement strand
GACGGAAGACGTCCTGTCAGCGCAGCGCGCCTACGGTGTACTGGAGCTGGGCGTAAGCGATCTGGTAATCGTAGGTCGCGGAGACCTTTTCGATCTGCGCCTGAGTCAGATTGAGCTGCGCCTGGGTCACTTCCACGATGGAGGCCAGTCCGAGATTATAGCGGCCGTTGGCCAGTTCGAGAGCGAGTTGCGCCTGCTTGAGCAGATCCTCGGTGACGGGAATGCGCTGCCACGCGGCCGAAGCGGCGATCCAGGCCGTGCGGACGTCGTGCTCGACCTGCTGTTTCAGATTCCGGAGACGCTCGTTGGCCGCCTGGGCGTCATCGCGCGCGGCCTCGCGGCGCGCCGAAAACAGGTGGCCGTTGAAGATCGGGATATTGACATTCAGCGCGGCCCCTTCATATCCATGAGGCGCTACACGCGGGTCCTGGCCGAGATACGGAAGACCGCCTCCGACGGCAATGAAGCTGACGCTCGGGCGTGAGAGATCGGCTTCGGCCTGCTCGAACGATTGCGCTCCCTGGAGCTGCAACTGAAGATCCTTCAGCTCCGGACGGTTCTGCACGGCCTGCGCGATCAGCGGGTCGGGACTGGCGGGCGGCGCACCGGGCGAGGGCACGTCCGTGAGCTTGTAGCGCAGCGTCTGATCCTGCCCGAGGGCGCGAGCGAGATCGGCATACGCTCGATCCACCGCATCCTGTGAACGAATCTGCAGGAGCTTCGCTTCGGAAAGATTCACGGCGGCGAAATTGACGTCCAGTTGCGACTTGAGGTTGGCGTTGGCCAGCGCGGTCACCTGATTGGTCAAAGTCTGGCGCGCCCGGACGGTTTCGTTGGCGACGGTGACGTACGCCTCTGCCTGAAGAACGCCGAAGTAGCCCCGGTTCACGCCGAGCACCACGTCGTAGATGGTCGCCTGCGTCTTCTGAGCTGCGGCCTGCGCCTGGAACTGCGATTGTGCGACGAGACTCTTCGTTCTTCCGAAATCGGTGACGAGCTGGGAGATCTGAAGCCCCTGCCCGAAACGATCGAAGAGCTGCGATGCCGTGAGAGCGCCGGCCCCGAGGCGGGCATCGGAGAGGCCCTGCGCTCCCGTGATTTCGCCGGTGAGCGTGGGGTAGTACGCGGATTTCGATTCGGTGATTTGCTGGCCCGCGGAGGCTGCGCTGTCCTGTGCGGCTGCGATCTGCGGGTGGTTCTTGATGGCGAGCGCCGTCGCTTCCGCAAGCGAAAGCGCGGGCCCGGCGGGAGTTGGAGCGGCGGGCGCGGAGGGAACCGGTCCCGCGGGAGCCGGCGGCTGGGCGGCGGCGGGCGCCTGCCCGTGCGCGAGGCCTCCGGGCAGGAACGCGGCGATCGCGGCGCCGGGAACGAATTTACGCATGGGAAACGGTCGTCTCCCTGCGCTGGTAGATGATAACCTAGGCTGCCGGGACGATAAAGATTGTCAAAAGCACGGAAGCGCTCAATCCGCCGATGATGGCCTGGGCCATGGGTGCGTACTGCTCGGAGCCTGTGCCCAGTTTCAGCGCCATGGGGATCATGCCCAGAATGGTTGCCAGCGAGGTCATGAGAATCGGCCGCAGCCGGACGCGGCAGGCCGTGATCACGGCGTCATTCACCGTCATCCCTTCCTGACGCAGCCTGTGGGCGAAATCCACAATCAGAATGCTGTTCGATGCCGCGATGCCGACGAGCATGAGCACGCCCATGAGCGACATCACATTGAGTGTGGTTCCGGTCCAGACCAGGATCACGATCACGCCGATGATGCCCATGGGGATCGCAAGCATGATGAGCACCGGATCGACGAACGAGCGGAACTGCGCCACCAGAATGAGGTAGAGCAGGAGGAACGACAGCGTGAGCCCGATGGCGAAGCTGCGGAATGATTGCTGCATGCCGAGCACCATGCCGCGCAGATCCACACGCATGCTGTCGGCATGCGGGATCGTCTTCACGAGGTTCTGGATCGCATCGGTGACCTTGCCGAGATCTTCCGTCTTCGGCGTGACATAAACGTCGGCCGTGCGCTGGATCTGATAGTGATCCACTTCGGTCGGGCTTTCCAGCGGCACCAGCTTCACAACGGTATCGAGCGTCGTCGCCTCTTTGAGATTGGGCGCGCGCAGCGGGATGTTCCGCAGATCGAGTGGCGTGTGAATCGCAGCCGCGCCGTTTTCGAAATACTGCACCGTGAGGAAGTAGTTGTTCCCGGTCCTCTTATCGGACCAGTAGTTGGGCGCGATCATCGCATTGGAGTTCAAGGCCGTGATCACGTTGTCGACGATTTCCTTCTGGGTCAGGCCAAGCTCCGAGGCGTGGACACGGTCGACGTCCATTCGCAGACCGGGATAGTCCATGTCCTGGGGGATGTAGACCTGCGAGACATTCTGCAGGCGGGAGATGCGAGCCGCCAGTTGCTGCGCGAGCCGGAAGTCTCCCGGCAGGTCGGAGCTCGTAACCTGAACGTCAATCGGAGCCGGCATGCCCGTATTGAGTACGGCATCCACCATCGATCCGCTCTGCACGAAGGTCCGGAGCTCGGGGAACTGCTTGTGAATGGCGTCCTGAACGCGCTGCATGTATTCGAAGCTGCTCGTTTTGTGGTCGTCGGTCAACTGCGTCTGAATGGTCGCGGTATAGGCTCCGGAATTGGTCGTATAGAGAGACGAGAGATCGTTGACCACGCCAAGATTCGAGACTGTGATGCGGAAGTCATCCGGCGCGACCGTACGCTTGATGAGATTCTCGACCCGGGACACATATTCGTTGGTGAGTTCGAGACGCGAACCGGTGGGTGTTTTCAGGTTGATCGTGAACTGCCCCGCGTCGGACCGGGGGAAGAACGAAAGCCCGAGGAAGGGCCACAGCCCGAGGCTCGCGACGAATGCGGCCATCAGCACGCATACTGTCATGAGAGGACGGCGCGTCGCCCGGCGGACCCAGACCTCATAAAAATCGAGCATGCGATTGAATCCGCGGTTGAATGCGGTGTTGAAGCGTTCTCCCCAGGACCGTTTCCGGTCCGGCTGTTCCGCCTCTTCTCCGTGTTCCCCGTGAGCGTGCGGCACGGCCTTCAGGAACCGGGAGCAGAACAGAGGAATGACCGTCATGGCCACAACGAAGGAAAGCACCAGCGCGATGCAGAAGGAGAGCGCCAGCGCCGAAAACAGAAATTTACTGACGCCGTAGAGCAGGGTGACCGGGAAAAAGTCGACCACCGCCACCAGAGTCGCGGCCAGCACCGCAAGCGTCACTTCCGAAGCGCCGATCTCAGCCGCCACGGCGGGCGCCGAGCCCATTTCGAGGTGCCGGTAGATGTTCTCGATCGAAATCACCGAGTTGTCGATGACGCGCGAGAACGCGAGCGCAAGGCCGGCGAGAATCATGGTGTTGATCGTGGCCTTGCCCAGCCCCAGTACGATGAATGTCGCGAGCGCGGAGATCGGAATCGAAAGCAGAACGGCGGTCGTTGCGCGGAAATTGCCCAGAAACAGCAGAATCAGAAGACTGGTGAGCCCGAGGCCGATCAGCGTTTCATGGAATACCGTATTGATGGCTTCCTTGACGAAGACGGACTGGTCGAAAAGCAGGTCGGCCGTCATCTGCTTCGGAATGTCGAACAGATGGCCGATGATCTTGCGCACGCCGTTGACGACCTGAATCGTATTGGTGTCGCCTCCCTGCTTCAGGATGGGAATGTAGGACGACTTCTGGCCGGCCACGCGTACGATGTTGTACTGCGTGGCGCTCGAGTCCCTGGCCTCTCCGACGTCGCTGACACGGACCCAGGATCCGCCGACGGTCTTGAGCGGCACGTCGTTCAACTGCGTCATGTTGTCGACGAGGCTGTTCGAGTAGATGTAGTAGTCGTATGGCCCCATCTTCACGTCGCCCGCCGGCAGGATCAGATTCTCGTTGTTCACGGCGTTGACGACGTCCATCGGGCTGAGCCCGCGGGAGAGAAGCTTGTAGGGATCGACGTGCACCATGATCTGCCGGTACTTGCCGCCGAAGGTCGCGGGAATGGAAACGCCCGGCACGGTCACGATCTGGTTCCGGATGGAGAACTGCGCGAAGTCGTGAAGCTGCGTCTCGGTCAGGCCGGCGCCTTTAACCGCCACCAGCGCGACCGGCAGGCTGGAAGCGTCGGATTTCAGCACCACCGGAGGGAGAGTTCCGGGCGGCAGGCGCTTCAGATCGGCCAGCGCGAGATTCGAGAGCTGCGTGACGTCGGCGTCCGCGCTGGTATTGGGCGTAAAGAAGACCCGTATCATGCTGACGCCCAGGATGGAGCGCGACTCCATATGATCGATGCCGCTGGCCAGCGTGAAAAAGCGCTCGAGAGGCGCCGTAATATTGGCTTCGATATCCTGCGGCGGCATGCCCGAATAGAACGTGGCGACGACCACCTGGGGGAGGTTGATGGGCGGGAAAAGGTCGACCGGCATGCCCACGCCGGCCACTACGCCCAGCACGACCACAACAAGGCACAGAACGACGATGAAGTAGGGATTGCGAATCGAAAATGCCGACATATTTGTTGTTACCTGCGGGCTTACGGCTTCCCGCTGCCTTCGTAGGCGATCGGCGTGAGCGGCTTCGGACTGACTACCTCTCCCGCACGCAGACCACTTCTGTCGCTGACAACAACCTGCTCGCCCATTGAGATACCGCTCAGAATCCCCACGTAATCGGGCATCTGAATGCCGAGCGTGACGTTGCGGACGGAAATGCGGTTATCGCTGCCCACGACCATCACGGACGCCTGATCGCCGCTGCGGTCGATGGCCTGCAAAGGCACGACAGTGGCGGAGGGATTGTGATTCAGCGTCAAAATCGCCTCCGCGTAAACTCCTGAAAGCAACTTTCTGCTCGTATTGGGGATGTCCACTTCCGTGTGCATCGTGCGGGTGGAATCGCTGAGATCGGTGGAAAAGCGCGTAACTTTACCCTGAACGGTGACGCCCACCGCAGGCACATGGACTTCAACCGGATCGCCGATATGGATATATTTCACGTCGGATTCCGGCACCGGAATCACGAGACGGAAAAGGTTGTCGTCCGAGAGCCGGACGAGCGGCGTCGCCTGGGTCGAAGTGGTGCCGGCCTGCATGAGGGCGCCGTAGTTGGCGTACCGCTGCGTTACCACGCCGTCGAAGGGCGCCACGATCTTCGAATAGTCATAGAGCGCCTGATCGTGAGTGAGCCTGGCCTTGACCACGTTCAACTGGCTCTGGGAGGCGTCATACGCGCCCTGCGCCGCTTCCACCTGCGACTCGGCTTCAAGATCCTTGCCCTGCGCGTCATCCACTTCCTGCTGCGCCACGAGACCCGGCTGTGTTTTGGCGACCCCGGCCAGACGCTGATACTCGAGATGCACCATGGTGTGCTGCGCTTTGGCGCGGCCGATCTCGCTTTTCAGGCGGCGCTCCTGGTCGGTCTGGGCCTTGATGGCGGCCTCGTCTTCGTTGAGTTGCGCCTGCAGTTCCGGCACTTCCAGCAGCGCCATCACCTGGCCCTTGCGCACATGGGTCCCGTAGTCGACGTCGAGTTGCCGGACATAGCCGGCCACTTTGGCGTATACGTCGATCTCCTGGTAGGGAACGAGTTCGGAACTGAGCGTCAGGTGCTGGGCAACCGGACGGGTGGCCGCAACGGCAGTCCCGACCGTGGGGACGCTCTGATCATCGGTGGATTTGGCCGAGACCTCGCGGCGGGCGCAGCCCGAGGCCACAACCATGGCCACTAACAGCGATCCCGCGCTCAAGGCGCGCACCCTTCCGGCTGGATTCAACATACGGAGCTTTGGCAATCTAAGTAATTTTTTTATTTTCCGGCGCTTGTGCCTGGAAGACACTCGATCTCAGGCGCCATAAGCCGATACTGTACAAAATTGCGGTGTCCTGTGGAATACAGCCGCGACTGGATTTCCAGGTGTACTTTTGCTCCACCCGACAAATGTCGGGCCGTAGCGCCGGAACGAAATTCCGCCGCGCTGACTATAATTAGTGTTGAAAGCCGATCGCCAGCAAGCAGATCTGAATCCGGCGGCAGCCCGCAGGGTTCGAAGGCACATGTTCACCGACCAGTCATCGCTATTGGCTCTGCGCCAGGGGTCTTCTCACCGGCAGACGAAAGTCGTGCTTTTCGCAGGCTTTGGCGGCCTTCTGCTGCTGCTCGGCATTTTCGGGCTCAGCGCCATCTCCTTCCTCTCTCAGATCCGGGTCAGCGAAGAGAAAATCCGCCAGAACTACGTCAATCGCGATCGGGTGCTGCAAAGCCTCCGGGCCCAGATTTACACGTCGGGGACTTATGTGCGCGATTTCCTGATGGATACGGATGACAAGCTTGCAGCGGCCCACCGCGCGCAGTTTCTGGAAACCCAGCGGCAGATTCGGAGGGAGGTGGACGTTTACCGCCAGATGGTGGACCCCTCCTACCTGCCTTCGGTCGACCAGCTTGCGCGCGAGTTGGCCTCCTATCTGAAAACGCTGGGTCCCGTTCTGAACTGGAACGCGGCCGAGCGGCGCGCTCGGGCCTATACGTTCATGTACGACGAACTGCTGCCGCGGCGGACCAGCACGTTGAGCCTCGCCGACCGTGTGCAGCAGATCAGCGAGCAGCAACTGGAGGCCAGAAGCGCCGCTGTCAGCGTGCTGCTGGCTTCATTTCGCGTGAAGCTGCTCCTGCTTCTCCTGCTCACGATCGCCGGCGGCATCGCTCTCGCGGCGATCTCGCTGTGGCGCCTTCTGCGTCTGGAAGGAGAATCGCTGCGCCGGTTTGCCGAAGTCCTCAGCGCGCGCGAGGTATTGCAGCGCCTGTCCACGGAGGTGGTTTCCGCACAGGAGAGCGAGCGGCGCCGGATCTCGCGCGATTTGCAC
>CAZXCO010001027.1:0-2242 GCA_964639095.1 uncultured Solibacteraceae bacterium | reverse complement strand
ACGAGTTCCGCGCGCGCGGCTGTATCGTCCAGACGTGGCCCGCCGGCCAGCAGCCCGAGCATCCGGTCCTGCAGCGACCCCGGCGCCGCGCCGCCTGCCGTCGTAAGCAGAAGGTTGACGCCGGCGCGACCGGCGTCAAAGAGTTCCCGGCTATTCCGGACCGTGCCAAACGCCGCCACCAGCGCCGCCAGCGTTTCATCGGCTTTGGCCGCCGGTATACTGCCCTGCCGGCAGAAGACCTCCCAGATCCCGGTCAGACCCTGCACCGTCCCGACGACGTCCTGTCGGAACAAAGCATCCCGGATTTTATTGACCGCCTGCGCGTTGTCGAGCCAGGCCAGAATGGTTTTGTCGCTGAGCGTCGGCGCGTCGTTGAAGATCATGTACTGCGCGCCGAAGACGGGCCAATCGTGGATCAATCGCTGGACCGTGGCCGGCTGCAGCGGCTCGGGCCGGTTGCGGTCCAGATCGCTCAGCGCCATGAAGATCTTCAGCGGCTCGTTGTCCACTGGCTTACGGCAGAGCGCGAACAGCGCTTCGACGACATCGTCCGGGTCCTTCCAGTTGGCGGCCGCCCGGCTCAGCTTCGCGTCATACTTGCCGTGCGGATGCTTCTCGAACAGTTCCCTCCAGACGTCGAGACCTCCGGGGATGTGGACGCGCCCGTCGGCATCGAGATGAAGGCGGGTCGTCAACAGCATCATTTCCCCGTTGGACCGGAACACGGGGCGTGCGGGACCGGGCGTCGTGACACGGCCGCGTATAGCGCCGTACAGACGCTTCATTCGCACCGGATCCGTGAGATAGTCCTGCGCAGGCCCGTGAATGCGGGCCAGCGCGTCATAGAGGCTTGCGAGCCAGCCATCGTCCTTCGCCATCAGCTTCTCGAAGAACTCGGCCCCCTTCTCCGGCGAAGCGCCAGCCAGATCTCCCCAGGCGGCAGCGGATTTCGCGCCGCCCGGAACGATTGCCTTCCCCTGCCGAATCTCGAAATTGCCCCCGAAGAAATCGAGCACGCTCGCACGCGAGCGCAGCCGGGCGGGCGACGTGCTGGCCCGAAGCGCATCGGCCGTCTCCGGATCGAGCTTTGCCATCCCGAGGTAAAAGCGGCAGAGGCCCGGATCGCCGAGAAAGGCATCGATGAAATCACCCTGCGATTTCTCCCTCGCGCTCAGCCAGTAACTCTGCGTATAAAGAAGAGTCGCGCGGGAGGGGTGGTAATCGTACGCAAAGGGCTTGTCCCTGCGCAGCGATTCTTCCAGTTCCGCGAGCGGGAATCCGGAATCGGTCGTGATGAACGCCCGCGCAGCATTGACGGTTTCCAGCACCACTTCGCTTCCGCAACCGCCCCGCATCCGGTAACCGAGCGTCCGCAGCACGTCGTTCGTCTGAACGGATTCGCAGTTTGCAATCCGGATCACCTTGTCGGGGCCGGCCAGCTTTTCGAGTTCGCGCGCCTGCGACAGATACCGGTGGACCAGCTTGAGGTATTCGGTCTCTTCCAGTTCATCGTTGGCATGGGACGCCTGGTACCCATTCGTGACCACGTTGCGAGCCAGCGCCGTGAGCAGATCGCCCGGCTGAACGTCGGGCGAGAGGGCGGCCATGCGGGCGAAGGAACGGATCGGACCCGGAATCAGGATTTCCTCCTCTTTCCGCTCGCCGCCGGCTGCGGGGGGTGGCAGTTTCAGACCGGCTCCGCCGTTGCTGTGATACGTGGCGAGATCCGCTTCAGCAGCGGCGCGGTCCCCCGCGATCAGGTCGAGCAGAACGGCATGCCGGGCAGCGCCCGCCGCATCTTTGGTCCGGCCCGTGTTCTGCCAGAGAAGGGCGCTTTTCCGCCAGGCCTCGCGAGCTCCGGGATCTTTATATCTTTCCAGCATCCGGGCATACCCGGACAGGAGCTCCGGGTCGTTCGGGCTGGATTCGAGAGCCCCGGAGTAGACGTTCCGGGCCGCGGCCGAATTTCCCGTGTCCTCGTACCTCTGTGCACGATCGACGGCCTCGTTTGCGGAAAGCCCGCCGGCCAGAACAAAGAGCAAAACAGTGGAGCGCACGCGCATCCGGCCCTCGCTTCGGTAGTTCACTCTAGCACTTTCCAGAAACGCTTGTGTAACGACGATGTAAAAGTGGCCACTATACTGAAACCGGCATGGGAGTTCGTGACGTCCAACACCTGCTCCGCGTCGATTCGAACGGACTTTGGTGCGATGCCGGCGGATTTCATATCGATCCCTGGGGT
>CAZXCO010001026.1:0-10237 GCA_964639095.1 uncultured Solibacteraceae bacterium | reverse complement strand
TCAGGAACTGGCGAGCGCCCGCATCGATCTGGCCGAATCCGAGGCACGGCGAAGTTCCGGGGCCGAGCCGGAAAACCAGACCGCGGCCATCGAGAGCCGAATCCGGTCGATCGAGGGCCAGCAACGGGATCTTGCGGCGGCGCTCTCCCGAAAAGGCGCCCTTCTCGACGCCCGGAAAAGCCGCCGCGATGCGCTCGAAGACGAACAACGCGCGGCGCGGACGGCTCTGGAAGAGGCCCGCACCAGGTTGGAGGGCGTCCTCTCTTCCCCGCAGTACCGCGGCGAGCGCATGCACGTTATCGACCCCGGAACCGTACCCCGCGAGGCCAGCTTTCCGGATACCCGCCTGAATCTGGTCGCGGCACTTCTTTTCTCGCTCGCGGGCACATTTGCATATCTCGCGTTGCGCTTCGGCTACCTGCGGATGCAACACGCGCGATCCGAACGCGAAGCATCCGAGCGCGAATCCGAGCGCCTGTACAGCCTTCGCTGACCCCGTGGGGTTCCGTTCATGACGGTCAGAAGCGTCACGTCGCGGTTTCCGGCAAGCCCCGGCAGACAGGCGATCGTGCCGGCGGTGCTGGGCGCGTGGTCGGCACTCTTCGCGCTCGCGCCCGATCTCGAAGCCAAACTCCTCGTCACCGCGCTCCCGCTCGTGGCAGGCATTGTCTGGTGGACCCTCATCCGGCCGGAGCGATGGCTGGCCCTGTTTTTCTTCTGCGCTCTGCTGCTGCCGCCCCTTCCCTTTGCGGCGGGAAATTCGGGCATCCACGTGGCGCCGCTGGCGGCCCTGCTCGGGCTGATCGTGGGTGCGCTCCACTGTGCCGAGTGGCGCGCGCCACAAGGCGCCGGTGCGGGGAGTCTGTCGCTTCTGTTCACACTGTTTCTGACGGTCCTCGCCGCCAGCGTGGGGTTTGCGGCCGTCTATTCGGGCTGGGATATCGCGCTGGGCAGTCTGGCGCGGGTACTCCTTTTCGGGATTGCCATCTACGTTTTCCTTTACACGTACGCGGGACCGTACGACGCAGCTGACGCCGTTGCTTTCGCGCGGTTTCTCTTCTGGATCGGGCTGGCCGGCGCGGCGTTCGCATGCATCGATTTCTGGTTTCAGTTTCCTGCGCCCGCCGGTTACGGCGCGCAGTTCGTCTGGCTGGACAGAACGGTTCTGCGGCGCGCTCAGGGGGTGTTCTATGAAGCGAGCACGCTGGGAAACTTCTGCGCGTTTTTTCTCCTGATGATCCGGGTCGCGGCAGTCCCGCCGAAGGGGCATCGGAGGGAACGTCTGCTGCCGCGACCGCTGCTCGCTGCCGGCACGCTGGTCTTTTCCGCCGCACTGATTTTCTCCTCGTCGCGGGCTTCGCTTGTCGCGGTCATCGTGGCCGCGGGCGTGTTTCTCTGGCTGCGCCGCGTGCCGGTCCGCCGGGTCGCAATCGCCACGAGCGCGTCGCTTGGCGTCGTGGCGATCGCGATGCGCTTCGCGCTTCCCGCGTTCTCCGCAAAATACTGGAGCCGGCTGGCGCTCTCCGCCGAGTATCTCTGGTCAAGCCCCAATGGCGTGCTCTCGGGGCGCATCACACACTGGAAAGCGCTCGAAGCGTTTCTCCTTCAGAACCCCTGGCACATCCTCTTCGGGATCGGCTACAAGACGCTTCCGTACACCACTTACCTGGGCGCCCCGCTCGTGGCGGACAATACCTGGCTGAGCCTGCTCGTCGAAACGGGCATACTGGGGATCGTTGTATTTGCGCTTCTGAATCTGGCAATCCTGCGCACGGCCTGGCGCGCCGCACATTCGCACGGCAGTACGTCTTTTTTCGGTACGTCTTTCTTCGGCACATGGATCTTCTGTTTCTGGTGCGGCGAGCTGGTTCAGATGCTGTCGGGGGATCTCATCACGTACTGGCGCGTGCTGCCCGTGTATTTCTGGGTCCTCGCGGTGGCGGCGCGGGGGATCCGCAATTGAACATTCTTTTCGTCGATCAGTTCAGCGAGCCGGGCGGCGCGCAACTGTGCCTTCGGGATCTCCTCCCCGAAATCGCACGCCGCGGCTGGAATGCCCATCTGATGGCCCCGGGCAGCGGGAAACTCCTGGAGTGGTTCACGCGCGCGGGCATGCGTGTTCACTCTCTTCCGCTTCATTCGTACCGGAACGGAAAGAAATCGGCGCTGGATTTTCTGCGGTTCGCCGTCGATGCTCCGGGAATGGCTGCGGCCATACGGCGCACCTGCCGGAGAGAGGCCATAGACCTCGTTTACGTGAACGGCCCGCGCGTTCTGCCGGCGGTTTTCGCCAGCTCGCGGCCCGTCGTGTTCCACGTACACAGCCAGGTACGCCGCACAGCCGAACAAAGACTTCTCGAATGGACCATTCGGAGCGCGCCCGTTTTCATCCTTGCGGCATCGGCCTATGTGGCAGAAGGATATCGTCAGGGCTTCGGACCCCGGAGCGTTCGCGTGATTTACAACGGCGTGGAGGATCTGCAGCGCGGCAGGCGCAGCTTTTGCGGAGGGCCCGCGCGGGTCGGCATCCTCGGCAGAATCGCGCCGGAAAAGGGCCATGCGGATTTCATCGAGGCGGCGAAGCAGATTGCGGCAAACGGCAGCCCGGCGAAATTTTTCGTCTATGGCGAACGGTTGTTCGGAGATGCGGGGTTCGACGGCCGTATGCGCGCCGTGGCGCGGGACGCGCCGGTCGGGTTCCACGGCTGGAAAGACGATGTCGCGAGCGTGCTCGCGGAGCTCGATATTCTTGCGGTGCCTTCGGCGCCGGACGAAGCAGCCACACGGGTCATTCTGGAGGCGTTTTCGGCCGGCGTGCCGGTTGTGGCGTACCGGTCCGGCGGCATCCCGGAGATCGTGGAGGATGGCCGCACCGGGCTGTTGACCGCCGAGCCGAATGCCGAATCGCTGGCGCGCAGCCTCCGCCTTCTGATGGATGACCCGGCGCTGATGGAGCGCCTTTCGGCGGCGGGCCGCCGGGAGTGGCAGGCACGGTTCCGCGTGGAGCGCTTCCGGACGACGGTCTGCGATGCGCTCGAGAATCATGCCGGTGCACATCCTCGTCGAGGACATCCGGCGGGATTCTATAAAATAAGCAGGTAGGAGCTGTTTCGTCCGAACCGGGGAGAGGATTCTCATGAGCTTGAGAATCTGGCGCTTCGTAAGCCTTTATCTGACAGCGATCACCCTTGCCCTGACCTTCGCCCATCTCCTCGAAATGCCGCAGAAGATGCAGTACGGCGAAGCGCTCTATCTGTCGGTTCAGCATTCGTTGTATCTGTACTTCGCCTGGGTCGGCGCTTTCGCGGAGTCCGGCGCGGTGATCGCTCTCATCGCGCTCTCGTTTCAGGTGCGCCGCCGGCCTGGTATTTTCGGGCCGACACTGCTGGCGGCGGTCTGCGTGGCTGCCGGGCTTGCGGTATGGTTTGGCTTCGTTTCCACCGCCAATACAAAGATGGCGGAGTGGCGTGGCATCCCCCTGCCGCCTGACTGGATGGCCGTCCGCCGTCAATGGGAATGGGGCCATGCGGCGTCTGCCGTTCTGGATCTGATCGGCTTCGCCGCGCTTCTGATCTCGGTGCTTGTCGACACGAAGCCTTACACGCAGAAGTCCGCGGGCGCGGCAGGAGACTGACCCCGATGGACGCCCCCAAAGCAGGTCTCCGGCAGCGGATCTTCGCGTGGGCTCTGGCCCGGTTCAACAGCCGATACGAGGACTTCATCGCGCCGCGCAAGAAATCGCTCTTCGCCGGCATTTCCGGGACGGTGATCGAGATCGGCCCCGGCACCGGCGTGAATCTCCGCTATCTGGCGCCGGAGAGAGTGCAATGGATCGGCGTTGAAACCAATCCCTTCATGCGCTCGCGGCTGCTGCGGGAAGCGGACCGGCTGGGGATGCGAGTGGATATGCGAATGGGCACGGCCGACTCTCTGCCGGCTGCCGACGCCAGTGTGGACGCAGTCGTGTGCACGCTGGTGCTTTGCTGTGTGCCGGACCAGCAGCGGTCGCTCCGTGAAGTGCTGCGCGTACTGAAACCGGGCGGCACGTTTCATTTCATCGAACACGTTGCCGCTCCCCGGGGAAGCCGCCTGCGGCGCATTCAGAATCTCGTGACGCCGTTCTGGAGCCGCCTCGGAGACGGCTGCCATCCCAACCGCGAAACTCTGTCGGCGATCGAGCGCGCCGGCTTCGCCAGCGTGAGTTTCGAAAGCATCGAAGCTCCGCCGCCGATCGTCAGCCCTCAGATCGTCGGCATTGCGGTGAAAAGCGTATAGCCTTCATCATCGGCCGCGTGGAAAGGCGTTCGGTGCTGTCTGCTGTGCCCTCTTCGGCACATGACTCCGGATGAGGCTTGCCGCGCCGACCAGAGCGGGCGGCGCGATCGGAAGAACAAAGGTCGCTATTGCAGGTGGAACCGGGTCTCGTTGGAAACGAGGCCGTCGAAGATCGCGAGCACACGCTTGCGATATTGATAAACGCGATCGAGATCCGCGCGGAAGGCTCCCTGGAAATCCTTCGCTTTGACCCATTTGTCGATGATGACTCTCGGCACGTCAATATCCTGCCGGAGGGCATCGAGCGAGTGCCCGCGCAGGAAAAGGCCATAGAAGAAAGCCGCCTCGCGTTGCGGGGCCAGAGGATCGAAATCGTCTCGTGGCGTCATCGAATTCCGGATTCGCGCCGGGAAAGAGTCATTTTAGCCATGCTTCCGGTAACGGATCAAGTATCAAGTATGATGACCAGAGGGAGCCGGGTACGCCCGGACCGCAGGGTCAAAATGGTCATCAAATGTTAATAACGATTCGATGCGTTTTGCGGGTCGCCGGGTTCCAGCCCGCATGAAGCCCATCCTTATCGAGCACCCCGCGCGCGTTGCGGCGGCGGGCACCAAACCCAAGTTGATCGACGAGTATATCGGCCGGGTCAACTCTGAAACCAAAGAAGTTAGCGTCGCCCACATGCGCAGCCCCGGCGGGTGGATCGAGCCGGGCCAGACTCCCGATTTCGAAGAATACACGATTGTGCTCAAGGTCGTCCTTCGTGTCGAGCATCAGGGAGGATCGCTCAATGTTACAGCGGGACAGGCCGTCATCGCCCCCCGCGGCGAGTGGGTCCGATACAGCACACCCGAGCCCGAAGGCGCTGAATACATTGCTGTATGCAGCCCCGCCTTCACTCTTGACGCGGCGCACAGGGATCCTGAATAGCCGTCCCCGATCGCACCCTCAAGGGTATGTTGTAATAATGCTTTCGCCGTCTATGCCGACACTTGGAGTCCGCTTCCGAAGAAGTCTGGTCGCACTGCGCCGGAATACGCGTGAATGGATGATGATCGCCAGAGGACTGCGTTCGACGGACCATCCTGTTCTCGCTCATATCGTTCCCACCCGGCGCTGTAATCTGTCCTGCACGTATTGCAACGAGTTTGACGATTTTTCGAAGCCCGTTCCGGCAGCGGAAATGCTCCGTCGCATCGACCTGCTCGCCGAACTGGGGACCAGCATTATTTCCTTCAGCGGCGGCGAACCCCTCCTCCATCCCGAGCTCGACGATCTGATTGCCCGCATCCGTCAGCGGGGCGCCATCGCGGGCATGATTACAAACGGATATCTGCTGACGGCCGACCGCATTCGCAAGCTGAACCGCGCGGGCCTCGAGCACATGCAGATCTCGATCGACAACGTGATGCCGGACGATGTTTCGAAAAAGAGCCTCAAAGTGCTGGACAAGAAGCTCCAGCTGCTCGCCGAGCACGCCGATTTTCACGTCAATATCAATTCCGTCGTGGGCGGGGGCATCCACCATCCGACCGACGCCATCGAGGTCGCCAAACGCGCTGTCGCACTGGGATTTACTTCCACTGTCGGAATCATCCATGACAGCGACGGACAACTCCAGCCGCTCTCCGACGAGGAGCAGCATATCTTCCTGCAGGTGCGCGACATGGGCAAGAAGAACTATGCCCGCATGAACTTCTTTCAGGACAACATCGCCGCCGGCAGAGAGAACAAATGGAAGTGCCGGGCGGGCGCCCGCTACCTCTATGTCTGCGAGGATGGCCTGGTCCACTACTGTTCGCAGCAGCGCGGTTATCCGGCCACGCCGCTCGATCAGTACACCGTTGAAGACATCCGGCGCGAATTTCTTACGGAAAAAAGCTGCGCTCCCCGCTGCACTGTGGCCTGCGTCCATTACACTTCATACATGGATTTCTGGCGGGCGCCCCAGACCATTCCCGCTCCGGCTGGAGCACAGCCGGAGAAACAAAACCTGGTCCAGTTGCAGACCCGCTAGACTGGAGCGACTGGCCGCCGGTATCCGAGCGGCCAGCAACTGTTGAATCCGGAGGAGCAGGTCTTGCCCAGCATGATTGGCGAAGTCGTCTCCCACTACGAGATTCTCGACAAGCTCGGCGAAGGCGGCATGGGGGTGGTGTACAAGGCCCTCGATATCCGGCTGCAGCGGCTGGTCGCGCTGAAATTTTTACCGCCCGAACTCACCGCCACGCCGGAACGGATCGCCCGCTTCGAACAGGAGGCACGGGCGATTTCAGCGCTCAATCACCCCCACATCGCAACCATTCATGCGATGGAAGAGCATTCGAACGAGGAACCCGGGAAGCGGCTGTTTCTGGTGCTGGAGTACCTGCCGGGGGGTACGCTTCGCGAACGGATGAAAGCCTTCCGTTCCGCCGGGCAGCCGTTTCCCCTGCCGGACGCGATCAAGATCGCCATCGAGACCGCCCAGGGTCTGGCCCACGCCCACCGCAGGGGGATCGTTCACCGCGATATCAAGCCCGAAAACATCATGTTCACGGCCGACGGGTTGCTGCGGATCACCGACTTCGGGCTGGCGAAGTCCCGCGACTCCGATTTGACCCGTGACGGGACGACCGTCGGAACGGCGGCCTACATGGCGCCCGAGCAGGCAATGGACAACCGGACCAGCGCGCGCTCCGACCTCTTTTCTCTCGGGGTCATGCTCCATGAAATGATCGCCGGGCAGCGCCCCTTCAGCGGAGCGAGCGAACTGGCCACCATGCATGCGGTCATCACGAAGGCGCCCGAGCCGCTCGCCCGGCTCCGGGCCGATGTGCCTGAGGATCTGCAGCAGATCTTGTCGCGCCTCCTGGACAAGAATCCCGATGCCCGCTTCCAGACCGGCGAAGAGCTGGCCGCGGCGCTGGGCGGACTGGATACGGAGCTGCCCACAGCCGAACTGACGTACACGCCGCCTCTCTTCACCCGCGGGGTGACCTTCGATCCGAGTTCGCTCGAACCCACCCGGACGATGGCGCTCCCCGAGGCCGGGGCCGCGTCGCGCACGAAGCGATGGCGCCTCGCGGCCATCGTAGCGGCTGTGATCGTGATACTTGGAGCCGTTGCGGGGCTGGTCCGCGCCAGATTGAAGCAACATGAGCCGGCGGGGCAGGAAGCGGGCCGCGGCGCGACTGAGCTGGCCGTGTTGCCCTTTGCAGCGAAATCGGGCAAGCCGGAAGATGTGGCGTTCGGCAACGGGCTCGCCGGTATCGTCTCGGGCCGGCTGGCGGCGCTCGGGGGCAATATCTGGGTGATTCCCGATAACGATGTGCGCCAGAACCACGTCGCCACTGCAGTGGAGGCCAGAAAGATATTCGGTGTCGAAAACGTCCTCACCGGAGAGGTGGAGCACCAGGCCTCGGGCGCGGACGCCGTGGAAATGCACCTGATCGATGCGGCGTCCGGTAAAACGCTCCGCTCGGTTTCCGTCAAGCCGGGGGGCGCGGCGGCGCCGCTCGAAGAGGAAGTCGTCCGGCAGGCGGCCTCCATGCTGAACCTGTCTCTGGATCCCACCGCCGTGAGCAAGCTGCGGGCGGCAGCGGCAAAAACGGCAAATGCCTACGACTATTACGTCCTCGGAAGCGGCTATCTGCAGCGGTACGATCAGGCGGGAAATATCGGCTCGGCCATCGCCGCGTTCGAGCGCGCGATTCAGCTCGATCCTTCCTATGCCATGGCCTATGCGGGACTGGGCAGCGCATATCTTCGCGAGTACCGCACCTCGCGCGATCAGCAGTACCTCGAGCAGGCGCGCGATGCAGCCATGCAGGCCCTCTCGCGTAACGAAAGCCTCGATTCCCCTCACATTACTTTGGGCGCCATTGCGATGCTGACCGGACAGACCGACGAAGGAATCCGACAACTGCGAACGGCGCTCGACCGCGATCCGGTGAATGCCGACGCCTATCGCGAACTGGCCGGCGCCTATGTCCAGGCCGGGAAGCCCGCCGACGCCGAGGCCACCTATCATCGGGCGATTCAGTTGCGCCCCAACTTCTGGCTCGGCTATCTGGACAGCGCCACGTTCTACAGCAATAACGTCCGCTACGCCGATGCCGAGAACGCCCTGAAGACCGCCGCCCGGCTGACGCCCGACAATTATCTGGTCTATCGGAATCTCGGCGGAGTGCAGATGATTCGCGGCGAATGGGCCGACGCCGAGCGCAGCCTCAAGCGGGCGCTCGGCGAGCGTCCCAGCGGTTCGGTCTATTCGAACCTGGGCACGCTCTACATCTATGAAGGCCGTTATGCCGATGCCGTGCCCATGCTGGAACAGGCCGTCGCCCTGGCCGGCAGCAACGACCAGTACGCGCATCTGATCTGGGGCAACCTCGGCGACGCTTACCGCTGGACCAGCGGCCGCGAGGCCAGTGCCAGCACCGCATACGGAAAAGCCGTCGCTCTGGCGACAACGCAGCTCGGCGTCAACCCCAGGAACGCCACCCTGCTGAGCGAGATCGCAGTTTACGACGCGAAACTCAAGGACTTCCCTCAGGCCCAGGCGCGCATTCGGGCCGCTCTGGAACTGGCGCCGGGCGAAGCGGCGATTCTCCACCGGTCGGTGCTGGTTCTGGAGTTGGCTGGACGCCGGTCCGACGCGCTGAAGAGGCTGAGCCAGGCGCTGGCCTCGGGATATTCAATCAGTGTTGTGGAGCGGGAGCCGGAACTGGCTGCCCTCCGGAAGGATCCGCGGTATAGTGCAACGATTGCCCGCGCGAAGGAGCAAAAATGACGCCGACAGCAGAGAAGCGCCCGACGGTTCACTCCGTCGGGATACAGATTAATGGAAAAGGGTTCACCTACACGACGCCCGACAACCGGAATGCAGCGAGGATTTACGTCCGCAGGGGCGACCACGTGAAGTGGAACTGCAACCACGGCAACTATTCCGTCCTTTTCAAAGGCGAAACGCCGTTCTCGGAGGTGGCGGTTCATGGCCGCAAGAATATGGACACGCCGCTTTCCGTGGTCACGGGAGAGCCCGGAAGCTATCATTACGCAGTAACAGTAGCGCTTCCCGACGGCGGGCTGATCGTAGACGATCCCGAAATCATCATCGGCGACTGAACGCCGGAAATGAACCAGGCGGATCAGAACCGCATGGCCTTGGGCAAGACTCCCGCGGCTTTGCACCACGCTTCGTAGAGCTTCCCGTAACTGTCGGTGATCCACGCCGCCGGAGGGAAGCCGAGCACTCTGGCGGTGCGATCGATCCATCGCGCCGGGCCTTCCAGTTCGAGGAACACGCCGATGGGAGTCTCGTCCAGCATGAGGCGCCCGCGCTCGCCCGGGCGCTGGAATTCCGTCCGGTATTTCTCGTAGCGGAAGGATTCGCGAAGGCCGAGCGCCGCAAACAATGCCACGCAGGGATCGAGGTCGCTGGCGCGGAACTCGCGCTCGCCGCGCCGCTTGTGGCGGCCGGGCATCTCCGGGCTCTTGAACGTACAGGTGACGATCTCGCGTCCGCCGGGCTTCCCTGCTCCGCGTACGCGCAATAGCATGCCGCGCGCTCGCAGAGAGCCGCGCTCGTCGTCCAGAACCAGATTCCGCTCGAACACGCGCGGTGCGGAGATGCGGAACCCGTGCGGGCGCACGAGCGCTCGCGCTTTGGCCGCGGTCTCCACACGAACTTTGATCTCGGTCTCGATGGGCGCTTTCACGCGAACAGGATATCTAATCGGATGTTAAACTCGTGTGTGCTTCATCCGTGCGCCCGTAGCTCAGTTGGATAGAGCGGCTGGCTTCGAACCAGTAGGTCGGGAGTTCGAATCTCTCCGGGCGCACCAGATTCAACGGTGATTCGCCGCCGCGAGGGAGTGAATGGACGACGCATTGAAGCAGTATCTCGACGGACTGGAAGCCCGCATTTTGTCCGCGCTGGAGCAGACCGAGAGCAGAATCCTGGCGGCCCTGAAGG